>CANHFL010000046.1 GCA_947459855.1 Planctomycetaceae bacterium
CATCTGCAGCTCGGCCGCGTGCATCGCCAGGACCGAGAGCCGGTTCTGCTCCTGCACCGCCACGCCCACCGCGACCGACATCGCCGCGGCGGATGCCACCATCGCCACCACCACCGTGGCCACCAGTGCCTCGACGAGGGTGAACGCACGCGCAAGGCGCCGGCGGACGGGGCTGGAACGGTTGATTCCCATGGGGAGCAGGACCTCGACCCCCCAACCATCGGATAGATGAGGGCCCCGCACAAGTCCGGGCCACGCGATCTCGGACCCGGGTCCGGTTATTCCGGCGGCCATTTTTCAAGGAAATCACCACATGCGCTTTGGAAGCCCCCGGGCATTTCCGACTCTCAGTGCGTGCTCGCCCGACGGTGTCGTCGGACGGCACGAGCCAAGCCGGCCCGCCAGCGAACGAGGCGGGCCCGCGCAAGGGAACTCAACGGAGTTCCGACAGGAGCCTGACATGACGCACTCGAACAACAACACCAAGACGACGAAGAAGACGAACCTGCGCAAGGGCTTCACCCTGATCGAGATCCTGATCGTGGTCGTGATCCTCGGCGTGCTCGCCGCCCTCGTCGTCCCGTCGGTGACGGGTGCGCTCGATGACGCCAACCGCGAGGCCGCCAACGCCCGCGCCGGGCAGATCACCACCATGGTGACGCGCTTCAACCAGTTCCTCCCCGGCGGCGCCACGGCGATCACGCTGACGGACGGCGCCAACTACAGCTCGACCGACCTGGCCCCGCTGGTCACGGCCGGCTACTGCACCGCGTCGGACCTTGCCAACCAGGCCGATTCGACCAAGGGCTGGACCTGGAGCGGCACGACCCGCAAGTTCGAGCCCCAGCCGTGACCGGGGCTCCGGCCCCCGCGGCCGGATGATCCGCAAACCCAAGAGGCGTCGGCAGAAGTGCCGGCGCCTCTTTTCGACCGAGTCCAGGAGTAACCGATGGAAGGCACCCCGAACACCGCCGCGACCGGACGACGCCGATGGTCGTTCCTGCGCGCCCGAGCGTCCACCGCACCGATCGCGGTCGACTTCGGCCACCGCAGCCTCCGCATGCTCCAGCTTGCGTCCGATCCCTCGGGCACCGCCTACCGGTGCGCCGCGGCCGCCGAACTCCCGGGCTGGGTCCTGGCGCCGGACGGCGCAGGCCCCGATCCCGCGCGTGCCAAGGAGCTGCAGGCCAACTTCCGATCGCTGGGCTTCTCCGGCGAGCGCGTCCGCCTGACCCTGCCAGCCTCGTGCTTCCAGTCCGACGTCGCGCGCATGCCGGCGATGCCCGAGTCCGAGCTGGCCGAGAGCGTCGCGTTCGAGGCCCAGGACCGCTTCGGCATCGACCGCGCGTCCTCCATCGTGGGCCACCTCCGGATGGCTGCCACCAACGGAGGCCAGTCGGACGTGCTGGTGCTGGCCCTGCCCCGCGCGATCGTCGACGCCGCGTCCGCGCTGGTGAGCACAAGTGCCACCGCGGCGGTGAACGTCGAGCACGCGGCCCTCGCGGCCCTGCGCGCGGTCTCCCGCCAGCGCACGGCCGAGTGCACCGACCATGCCGAGGCGCGCGAGTTCGCGATGATCCACCTGGAGGACCGCGTCGCCACGCTGGTCCTGGTGCGCGACTCCGCGATCTGCTTCTTCCGCAGCATCCCCGGCGAATGGGGCGCGATCGCCATGACCGCGCAGCGCACCCGCATGACCCGGGCCGCGCGCGCCGTCGTCGGCATGGCCGACGACGCGATCCCCGTCGAGGACCAGGGCATCCCCAGCACCGCCTGGCGCTGGTGCACGCTGGCCGAGGAAGCGCTGCGCTGCCTGCGCAACGTCGAGCGCTCGACCGGCGGGTGGTGGCCCAGCGAGATCGTCATCACCGGCCCGGCCGCGGGCGACCCGCAGGCCGCGGCGACCGTCGAGAGCGTCTGCGGCGTCCGTTCGTCGATGGCGATCCCGATCCGCGCGATCGCCGACGCCGCCCCGTGCGTGCACGGCAACAGCTGGATCGCGGCGATCGGAGCCGCCTGCGCCGAGCTGCCCGGCCTGCGCGCCGTGGCCGCCGAGGCCGCACCGGCGCGCCCGGCCCGCAACGGACGCGCCGCCGTCCCGGTCACCCAGGTCACCCCCGGCAGCGCCGCGATCGCGCTGGTCGAGACCACCGGCGCCGCGCCGCAGCGCAAGGGAGCGGCGGCATGAACGAGTACCTGGTCGAGTTCCTGCCCGCCGACATGCGCCTGCGCGGCGTGATGATGGCCAGCCGCCGCCGCAGCACGCTGCTGGTGGCGCTCCTGGCGGCGATGACCGTCGGCGTGGCGGCGCACTCGTGGAACCGCTACCGCAGCGCCGACGTCGAGCGCGGCGTGGCGATGCAGCTGACGACCTCCAGCGGCAAGTTCGACGACGTCGTCGACCGGCTGGCCGCCGAGCAGCACGAGCTCTCGCGGTACATCGCCGCGTACGAGCGGCTGGCGCTCCCGGTGAGCCCGCGCGACCTGTTCGCCACGCTCACCCACCTGATGCCGGAGCGGATGAGCCTGGCATCGGTGCGCATCGAGGGAACCGAGGACAAGCAGGCCGCCGACCCCGCCAAGCAGGCCGCGGCGCCCGCCGCGAAGCCCGGCGCACGACGCGAGCCGGAGCGCTGGCTCGAGGTGACCATCCGCGGCTACGCGGGCGGCAACGCCGACCTGTACGAGTTCGAGCGCCGCCTGGCGCACGCCGCGCCGTTCGAGCGCGTGACCGTCACCGACAACAAGGCGGTCGACGTGCCGGGGTCGCGCGTCCAGGAATTCTCGATCTCGTGCCGCGTGCCCCTGACGGGCGTGCGCTACGAGGGCGGGCGCGATGCGCGACCCGCCGTCGCCACCGCGCAGCAGGGAGCGTCCCGATGAACGCCTCTTTCGCATCCATCTCCTCCCGCCTGCCGCGCCTGGACCGCGACTTCCTGGCGTGGGGCATCGTGCCCGCCATGGCGGCGGCACTGGTGACCGGCCTCTTCGCCGTGCCCAACTACGTCCGCGCGCTGTCGCTGCAGGACGAGTCGCAGCGGCTGCAGGCCGTGAGCGCGGAGAACATCTCGCAGCGGAACAACCTGCAGTACCTGGAGTCCAACGTCGCGAAGCTGCGCACGGCGCGCGACCGGCGCTGCCGCCCGCTGGGCGACCAGACCGAGCGCGACCGACTGCTGGCCGCGATCACCCGCCCGACCGACGGCGTCGCGGTGCACGACCAGTCGATCCGGACCGGCACCGTGGCCGCGCACGAGATCCCCGGATCCGACCTGCGCGTGCAGCGCCGCACCGTGGACGTCGAAATGACGGGCACGTTCGACGCGGTGTTCGGCGTGATCGACGCCGCCGAGGACGTCGACCAGCTGGTCACGCCGCGCATGATCGAGATCACCGTGCTGGGCGACCCGATCCAGCTGGCGCAGTCCGGCAACCCCGCCGTGCGCGCCACGATGGTGCTCGACGAGTGGTTCACGGCCCCTGCGGCGGCGCCCGCCCAGAAGGCAGGAGGACGCTGACCATGGCCACGAACGCATTCAAGGCACGCTGGGAGGAGACCTGCTCGCGGCTGGGCGTGAAGCCCAGGCAGTTCGGCATCCTCGTCGCCGTGTGCGCCGTCGCGATCGGCGCGCTGGGCGCCAAGACGCTCATCAAGCCACGTGCTGCGGGGGCTGCGGTCGCAAAGGCTCCGGCCGCGGCCCCCGCACCGGCGGCGCTCCCCGCGGCATCGGCCCCGGCCGGCGCGGCGGAAGCCGCCCCGTCTGGATCCGCCCGCACCATCCAGCTGACGCTGGAGACGCGCCCGGCGCGCGACCCGTTCCGCCCGTTCTTCCTGGTCGCCGCCCCGGTGGCGGCACCCGGCCCTGCCGGCGGATCGTCCTCCGCCGCACCCACCGCGCCGGCCCCCAAGGGCCTGGTGCTGAAGGCGATCGTGGCCGGCGAACTGGCGGTCATCAACGACGAGACCGTCGGCGTGGGCGACGAGGTCCTGGACCCGGACGGCAAGGCCTTCGTGGTCGAGGAGATCCAGGAGCGCCGCGTGGTGCTCCGCGAGGGCGGGCGCCGGGCGGAGCTTGGTTATGCGGCCAATTCCAAAAAGCGGCCGCAAACCCAGGCAGGTTCCTTGAGTCCGGCCCGGAAGTAACCGACCGTTGGGACGGCCCCCCGCTCCGGCGGGGTCAAGGAGCACGCCGTGTCCCCCAACCGCCCAAGCAACGCCGAGATCGCCACGCTCCCGCCCCTCGGGCAGGTGCTCGTGGAGGACGGCGTCCTCACCGTGCCGCAGCTGCGCGAGGCGCTCGCCGCCCAGGCGCGCGGCGGGCAGCGCCTGCTGCTGGGCGAGGTCCTGCTGCAGATGGGCGTCGTCGACAAGGTGGTGCTGCTCCGCGCCGTCGCCCGCAGCCGCGGCGTCGAGTTCGTCGACGAGCCGGCCGCGCTCTTCGAGGAGGGCGCGATGGCGCTGGTCCCCGAGGCGATCCGCAAGGAGCACCGCGTCTGCCCGCTGTTCCTGGCGCAGAACGAGCTGGTGATCGCGACCGCCGACCCGCAGAACTACTTCGTCGAGGAGCTGATCGCCCGCGAGACCGGCTTCAAGGTGCGCTTCGTCGCGTCGCCCGACGAGAAGATCGACGCCCTGCTCGCGGACCCGACCCGCGCCGCGAACGACGTCGGCAAGCAGGCCGAGGAACTGGTCGCCGACCTCATCCAGCACGGTGCCGCCGACGAGTTCAGCCTGTAGGAGAAGACCGTCGAGGAGATGGTCGGCGCCGGGGGCGAGGACGACCTCGGCCCCGTCGTCAAGCTGGTCAACTTCATCATCTGCTCGGCCGTGCAGGAGGGCGCGAGCGACATCCACATCGAGCCCGACGACAACACGATCCGCGTGCGCTTCCGCATCGACGGCGTGCTGTTCCACAAGATGTCGCCGCCCTACCGGATGCACGCCGCGATCGCCAGCCGCATCAAGATCATGGCGCACATGGACATCTCCGAGCGCCGCGTCCCGCAGGACGGCGAGATCTCGGTGAAGGTGAACGGCAAGCCGATCGACCTGCGCGTCAGCACGCTGCCGGGCAAGTTCGGCGAGAAGATCGTCATGCGAATCGTCGACGTCTCGACCGCGAAGCTCGGCCTGGAGCGCCTGGGCTTCCGGCCCGAGATGCTCGAGCGCTTCCGCCGCGTGATCGAGGAGCCGTACGGGATCGTCCTGGTGACCGGGCCGACGGGCTCGGGCAAGAGCACGACGCTCTACTCGGCGCTTGGCACGTTCGACACCGTGAGCTACAACGTCAGCACCGTCGAGGATCCCGTCGAGGCGAACCTGGCCGGCGTGCACCAGGCGCAGGTCAACCCGCGCGCGGGATTCACCTTCAGCGGAGCGCTGCGCGCCCTGCTGCGCCAGGACCCCGACATCATCATGGTGGGCGAGATCCGCGACTCGGAGACGTCGCAGATCGCGGTGCAGGCCGCGCTGACCGGCCACCTGGTGCTGAGCACGCTGCACACCAACGACGCGCCCAGCGCGATCACCCGCCTGCAGAACCTGGGAACCGAGCCCTTCCTGGTGGCCGCCAGCCTGAAGGGCGTCCTGGCCCAGCGCCTGGTGCGCCGCATCTGCAGCCAGTGCAAGGAGGAGTTCGCGCCCGACGCGCAGCAGGCCTCCAGCATGGGCCCCTACGGCGAGGGTTGCGACCGCCTGTGGCGCGGCAAGGGCTGCCGCAAGTGCCACGACACCGGCATGTCGGGCCGCGTGGGCCTGTACGAGCTGATGATCCCCGACGAGCCGCTGGTCGACGCCATCTGCGCCAACGCGGAACCCGCGAGGATCCGCCAGGTGCTGCGCGACGGCGGGTTCAGGACGCTGTGGGACGACGGGATGCTCAAGGTCCGTGACGGGCTGACCACGCTCGAGGAGGTCTTCGGTGCCTGCCGCCGCTGAAGCATCCAACGCCCGCAAGTTCACCTACCGCGCGCGCCGCGCCGACCAGTCGGACGTCGTCCGCGGCGTGATCGAGGCCACGGACCACGCCGCCGCCGTCCGCGAGCTGCGCCGCCAGGGCCTTGCGATCCTCTCGGTCGAGCTGGGCGAGATCGGCGCGCAGGTCGCGCAGGAGACCGACCCCGAGCGCCTGCGCCGCAGGCTCGCCGCCGCGATGACGCGGGACGACGTGATCGCGTTCTGCCAGCAGCTCTCCATCATGCTCCGCACCGGCGTCCCGCTGGCCGAGGCGCTCGACACCTTCGCCGACCAGGCCGCGCGCAAGGAGGTCGGCGAGTTCGTGCGGCTGGTGCGGCAGGACGTTTGCGAGGGCGAGGACTTCAGCAACGTGCTGGCCAAGCACCCGAAGACCTTCCCCACGATCCTGGTCAGCCTGATGCGCGCCGCCGAGGCGTCGGGCAAGCTGGACGAGATGCTGGGGCGCGTCGGCAAGGACCTGGCCAAGAGCCGCAAGACGGCCAAGCAGATCAAGGGCGCGATGATGTACCCCGCCATCATGCTGGCGGTGGCCATCGTCGCCGTCGCGGTCATCATGGTCTTCGTGCTGCCCAAGTTCGGGCCGCTCTTCAAGGCGCAGGGCGACATGCTGCCCGCACCGACGAAGGCGCTGATCTGGATCAGCGACTTCCTGCGCACGGGCTGGAAGCTGTACGTCCCCGCGCTGCTGGCCGGCGCCGTCGGCGCGTGGCTGTGGGCGCGCTCGGTCGCCGGACGCCGGACGATCGACCGCATCAAGCTGAACGCGCCGGTGATCGGGCCCATGTTCCGCTGCCTGTACCTGGTGCGGTTCTCCAGCACCATGGCCACGCTGCTGGCCGCGGGCGTCAGCCTGGTGGACATCGTGCGCATCTGCCGCGACGTCACCGGGAACGTCCACTACGAGGCGATGTGGCTCCTGCTCGAGGAGCGCATCAGCCACGGCCACGACATCTCGCCGACGTTCCGCGAGTTCAGCTTCGTGCCGCGCAACGTCGTGGCGATGATCGCCAGCGGCGAGAAGTCGGGTCGCCTGCCGGAGGTGCTCGAGCACGCCGCGGCCGCCGCCGAGGAGGACCTCGACATCGCGGTGAAGGGCACGACCAGCATGATCGAGCCGATCATGATCGTCGGCATGGGCCTGGTGGTCGGCGGCATCGCGTCCGCCATGCTGCTCCCGATCTTCAACATGTCCAAGGCGATGCGGCCGCACTGACGCGCCGCGGCGGTCAGCGCGGGCGCGGCGCGG
>CANHFL010000047.1 GCA_947459855.1 Planctomycetaceae bacterium
AAGGCACCCCCACCCGCCGGATCGGCGGCGACGGAACACCCGTCGGAACAGCAGACGAAGGAGACACGCGTGAAGATCGGACTCTACGTCGGTGCGATGCTCGCAAGCGGGCTCGCGATCTCGGTCGGCCAGCTCAACGCCGTTGCGGTGCCCGGCGATGGCGGCGACGGGAGCGGCGGCAACCTGGTCGCGGGACCCGACGTCATCGTCGGCGCGATCCCGGACGTGTCGAAGTACGGCAGCAACGTCGTCGGCGGCAAGACCATCATGGCCTACGCGTTCGGCTCGACCAGCTGCAACATCGGCACGCAGCAGCTCGAGTGGTACGCCAACACCAACCGCCACCCGGTCATCCCGCAGAATGCGTACCGCATCAAGGGCGGCCGCATCGAGCAGATCGGCATGAGCTGGATGAAGTACGGGTTCTGTGCACTCCAGCAGACGCTGTGCGGCGCGTGCACCCCGGCGGGCAGCGGCTGCCCCAGCCTGCTGGGAATCGGCTGCAGCGATCCGTACTCGGCGAGCCTCAACGGCGGCCAGAGCGGCCTTGGCCCGCGTTCGCGCGTGAACCCGACGACCGGCGCGTATCCCGCCGACAACTCGGCCGAGGTTGCCTCGTGGCCCGCGATCCCGACCGGCCAGAACACGATCGGCCGCCGTGTGCAGATCGAGTCGACCAGCCTCGATCCCGCCCAGAACGCGGGTGCGGTGTACGTCGCGGAGTGCCAGTACATCCACCCGCAGGACGCCACCAACAACAACGACAACAACAACGCCAGCTACCGCACGTTCACGGTCGGTGCGCTGACCAGCGGCGCGTACACGCTCGCGCTGACCGGCTCGACCGTCCAGATGAAGCCGGCGATCTACGCGTGGCAGGCGGTCACGCCGTCCGTCCTCATCACGTCGGTCGATGCCGCCGATGGCCGCTACTTCGTGGCGTACAACGTCACCGCGAACACCGACGGCACCTGGCACTACGAGTACGCCATCCAGAACCTGAACAGCGACAGCGCGGGCGCGAGCCTCTCGTTCCCGATGCCCGCGGGCGTCACGGTGACCAACATGTCGTTCAAGGACATCTCGTACCACTCGGGCGAGGCCTTCGACGGCACGGACTGGGCCATGACGGCCACCGGCGGCGAGATCCGCTTCCAGTGCACGCAGACGTTCGCGCAGAACCCGAACGCGAACGCGCTGCGCTGGGCGACGCTCTACAACTTCTCGTTCGACGCCAGCACGGCGCCCGCCCCGGGCAACGTGGCGCTCGGCCTCTTCAAGACCGGCGGCAGCGTGACCTTCACGGGCAACGTTCCTTCGGCACCCGCCGTCCCGGGCGACTTCAACGGCGACGGCCGCATCGACGGCAGCGACCTCGGTCAGCTGCTCTCGAACTGGGGCAACGCCGGCGTGACCGACCTGAACGGCGACGGCACCACGGACGGCGGCGACCTGGGCAGCCTGCTCTCGCGCTGGGGCTGATCCCCGGCACACGGTCTGAAACGATCCCGGCCACGCGCACCCCCCGGTGCGCGTGGCCGGTGCCTTTCGGGAGCGGCGCCCGGGGTGAGTGGCTACGCTCCCCCCTCCGATGGCCGCGTCACCGCCGAACTCACAACCGAACCGGGCCGCCCCGCTGGATCCGTGGGCGCTGGCGGCCTTGCTGGTGGCGCTGCTGCTGGGCTGGTGCCCCCTCGGGGGCGTCGCGGGGCTGATCCTCGGCATCGTCGCCCTGCGTTCGATCCGCCGAGCCGACCGGCCGCGCCGGGGCGCCGGCATGGCGTGGGGCGCGATCTTCGTCAGCGCCACCCTCCTGCTGAGCTTTGGCCTCTGGGCCGAGCGCTTCATCGGCGGACTGCAAGACGACATGGAGCTGCAGGCGATCCAGTCGATCGAGGCCACCCTGCGGGGCCAGCCGGAGTCGGCCGAGGGCTGGATGCCGGATGCCGCGGGCGGTGCGCCGGACGCGATCGCGATCGCCGAGTTTGCGCGTCCGCTGGCTGTGCGCCTGGGCGACCTGCGGCGCGCGACCATCACCAACCGGATGGCCGACGGGGTCGTCGACCCACGCATCACCATCGCCTTCAACGCCGACTTCGCGAAGGGCACGGCGTTCGGCAAGGCCGTGTTCCGGCCGGTGCCGGGCACGATCCCGCCCACGCTGCGGCTCGAGGCCTTCGAGGTCGAGTCGGCCGGTGCGCGGCAGGCGCTGCCGGCGTCCACGAAAGAGAACCCATGACCGACACCGAGACCGTCCCCGCCTACGACCCCGCCGAGATGGGCGCCCGCCGCCGCAGCGCGCTGGCGGTGCTCTCGCTGGTGCTCTCGGTGCTGCCGGTCGGCAGCATGCTGGCGCCGGTCCTGGGCGCCGTGGCGCTGGTGCAGATGCGCCGCGACCCGCGTCTGGAGGGCCGCGCGCTTGCGTGGGCAGGCATCGTGGTCGGTGCGGTGGCGACGTCGCTGATGGTGGGCGGCGCATGGATGCAGTGGGTGGCGTTCAAGCACGTGGTCGAGATGCCGCGGATCGCGATCGAGGCCGCGATGGCCGGCGATGCCGACCGCATGCGCGCCGAGCTGTGCAAGCCCGGCTCGGAGAAGACGTCCGCCGACATCCAGGCATTCGGGGCGACCCTGCGGTCGTCGTTCGGCGCCTTCCGCGGCCTGCGCGTGGACACCAACCCGCCCGCAGGCGCGGGCCAGCCGCGCGAACGCGAGGTCCGGGCGCCGTTCATCGCGACGTTCGAGCGCGCCGAGGTGCCGCTGACCGTGCTCTACGAGTCGGTGGACGGGCGCGGCTTCGGAGTCGGCAGCATGCTGGTGCGGCGGCTCACCTTCCTGCCGGCGGGCGGACCGCGTATCGTGTTCCCCGACGATGAGCCAGTCGCCCCAAAGCAGGATGCCGGCCGCCCCCGCTGACGCCGCGCCCGACGCGCCGGACGCCGTGATCCAGGTCCGGGGCCTGGTCATGCAGTTCGGCAAGCAGACGGTGCTCTCGGGCCTGGACCTCGACGTGATGCGCGGCGAGACGCTCGTCGTGATGGGCGGCTCGGGCTGCGGCAAGAGCACGCTGCTGCGCCTGATGATCGGCGCGATACCGCCGACGAAGGGCACCATCTCGATGTTCGGGCAGGACCTCGCGACCGCCGGCCGGACCACCCTGGACGCGCTTCGGCGCCGCTTCGGGATCCTGTTCCAGAGCGGCGCGCTCTACCAGTCGATGAGCATCGCCGAGAACGTGGCGCTGCCGATGCGCGAGCTGACCGACCTGCCCAACGACCTGATCGACCTGCAGGTGAAGATGAAGCTCGAGGCCGTGGGCCTGCGCGAGCACGCCGACAAGTTCCCGGCGCAGATCTCGGGCGGCATGAAGAAGCGCGCCGGCCTGGCACGCGCGCTGGCGCTGGACCCCGAGATCATCTTCTACGACGAGCCGAGCGCCGGCCTGGACCCGGTGACCAGCGCGGAAATCGACCAGCTGATCCTGACGCTGACGAAGAAGCTGGGCGTGACCAGCTTCGTGGTGACCCACGAGATGGACAGCGCCTTCACCATCGCCGACCGCATGGTGATGCTGGACAAGGGACGCACCCTGAAGATCGCCCCGCGGGCCGAGTACGAGCGGATCCGCGCCCTCCCCCCCGAGCAGGCGCAGATGCTGCCCGAGGACGACCGGATCGTGCGGCAGTTCATCCGCGGCGACGCCAACGGGCCCATCACGGATCGAAGGACGCTGACCAGCTATGCCGATGACCTGATGGGGCTGCTGACGCCGCTGCCCACGTCGCCCTCGATCACGCCCACACGATGAAGCCATACCCGACCTCGCTTGCCGGCCGCCGCGTCCTGGTGATGGGGCTGGGGCAGTTCGGGGGCGGCCTGGGCGTCACCCGCTGGCTGGCCGCGCAGGGCGCGCGCGTGCTGCTGACCGACCGCGACCCCGAGGACAAGCTGGCGAAGCCGCTGGGGGAACTGCGCGAGGCGATCGGCACCGGGCAGGTCGAGCTGCGCCTTGGCCGCCACGAGCACGCGGACTTCGTGGGCGCCGACCTGGTGATCGCGAATCCCGCGGTGCCGACGCCGTGGAGGAACGAGTTCCTGGCGGCGGCCGTGGCGGCGGGCACACCGGTGACCACCGAGATCCGGCTGGCCGTCGAGGGCCTGGACCGCGACCGCACCGTGGCCATCACGGGCAGCGCCGGCAAGAGCAGCACGTGCAGCATGGTGCACCTGCTGCTGGACGACGCCGGCCGCACCGCGCGCCTGGGCGGGAACATCGGCGGCACGCTGCTGGGCACGCCGGCCGTGCCCGGGCAGTTCAACGTCCTGGAGCTGTCGAGCGCCATGCTGTGGTGGCTGGGCGAGGGCGCCGCGCTGGCGGGCCTGTCGCCCTGGGCCGCACGCACGTCGGTGCTGACGAACCTGGCGCCGAACCACGTCGACTGGCACGGCGAGCTGCCGCACTACGTGCGCAGCAAGGCGAACATCCGCCTGGGGCGGCGCCCGGGCGACGTGTTCCTGACGCTCTTCGCGCACGAGCAGCCGGATGCCGCGCGCACGATCGCCGCGTCGTGCGGCGGGGCGTGGTGGGAAGGCGCGCAGTTGCCGCCTGCCGCGGAGCTGGACGCCCTGCTCGCCATGCTCGACCTGCCGACCGTGCCCGGCGAGCACCAGCGCCGCAACGCGCGGCTGGCCGTGCTTGCCGCCGAGGCCGCGCTGTGCGGCGCGGGCCTGGCGCCGGACCGCGCGCGCCTGGTCGCACGCCTGCAGGACTTCCGCGCACTGCCGCACCGGCTGCAGTACGTGGGCACGCACCGCGGCATGCGCTGCTTCAACGACTCCATGAGCACGACGCCGGACGCCACGCTGCTGGCGATCGCCGCGTTCGGCGACGCCGCGCGAATCCACCTGATCGCGGGCGGCTACGACAAGAAGGTCGACCTGTCGCCGATCCGCGACCTGGCGCCGCGCCTGGCGGGGCTCTACGCGATCGGCCAGACCGCGACGCAGATCGCGACCGCGCCGCCGGCCATGGACTGCGGCACGCTCGATGCGGCGGTGGCCGCGGCGGCGGCCCGCGCGCGCGAGGGCGACGTGCTGCTGCTCTCGCCCGGCTGCGCCAGCTGGGGCCAGTTCACGAACTACGAGCACCGTGGCGACGCATTCGCGGCGCTGGTGCGGAACTTGTAGGATCCGGGCCAGAACCATGCGAACCGACGCACGCATCGCCCCCGCCCCGAACGCCCTCCGGACGTCCCGCCTGCTGGCCGGCGCCGCCCTGCTCGCCACCGCGATTGCGGCCGGCTGCTACAGCACCTCGGGCGGCTTGCTGCCGCACTCGGGCGGCGGCTACACGTACATCTCGACTTCCAGCCTGCCGGTGACGATCGAGGTGCTCAACGTATGCGAGCGCAGCGAGTCGCACCCGAACGGGACGCCCTTCTTCATCATGGAGATCCCGCCGGGCAAGCAGCTGACCTTCAACTTCGACGAGGAGGGCGGCGACGACCAGGTCAAGCGCCCCGCGCGCATGATGTACGCGCTCTGGGCGAAGGACACGCAGTCGGGCTCCCTGGACAACATCATGTCCTGCCCCGCCGCGGCGTGCCGGAAGATCGCCGTGAAGTACCGCCCGGCCCCCGAAGAGGCGCGTCCCGACGAGTCGTACCGCCTGCAGGTGGGCGACAACGCTCCGGGCCCGGTCGCGCAGCCCCGCGCGCCGCGCAGCGACCGCCAGACGATGGACAAGTGATGGTGCCCTGCCGCGTCGGGCACGGATACGACCTGCATCGCCTGGAACCGGTCGCGCCGGCAGGCGCGGGGCGGCCGTTCATCCTGGGCGGCGTGCGCATCGAGCACGAGCGCGGTCCCGTGGGCCACAGCGACGGCGACGTGCTGCTGCACGCCGTGACCGACGCGATCCTGGGAGCGCTGGGCCTGCCGGACATCGGCCAGCTCTTCCCCGACACCGACCCCGCGCACGACGGCAAGGACAGCGCGATCTTCCTGCAGGAAGCGGCACGCCGCATGCGCGCGGCGGGCTGGGAGGTCGGCAACATCGACATGACGGTGGTCTGCGAGCGTCCCAAGATCGGGCCGCACAAGCAGGCGATCGTGGCGCGCATCTCCCACATCTTGGGGGTGCCGGCCGCGAACCTCAACCTGAAGGGCAAGACCCACGAGAAGGTCGATGCCGTGGGCGAGGGCCGCGCGATCGAGACGCACGTGGTGGCGCTGCTCGTGTGTCGGTGAGCGCGCGCGGAAGGGCCGCGCAGGGGGCGGCGCACGGCTGATTGCCATACGATCCGCGTCCCATGCGAGCGATCGTCACAGGCCAGATCGGCGTCGACAAGAAGCCCTACCTCCAGGCAGTCGTGGACCTTGCGGAGCAGCGCCACGGGCGCGTCGAGCTCTTCAACGTCGGCAACCTGATGTACAAGGAGGCGCCGGACGTGCGCCCGGGGCGCATCCTGGACCTGCCGTGGTCGCGTCTGGCCAGCCTGCGCCGCGCGGTGCTGAAGGACGTGATCTCGGCCACCTCGCCCGAGACCGAGCACCCGAACGTCATCGTCAACACCCACGCCACGTTCCGCTGGCGGCACGGCCTGTTCAGCGCGTTCGACTTCGACCAGCTGCAGATGCTGAAGCCGAACATGTTCATCTGCCTGGTGGACAACATCGAGGTCGTGCACGACCGCCTGCACCGCGAGCACGACATCGACGCCACGCTGAAGGACTGCATGGTCTGGCGCGAGGAGGAGATCCTGGCCACCGAGCTCATGGCGCAGGCCCTGGGCTGCGGGCAGAACTTCTACATCCTGAGCCGCGGCCGCCAGAAGGACACGGTCGAGACCGCCCTTCGCCTGGTCACGCGCCCCGACATGCGGAAGGTCTACCCGTCGTTCCCGATGAGCCACGTCGTCGACATGCCCGACGTGCTGGCCGAGATCGACTCGTTCCGCGCAGCGCTGGCGCGGCACTTCATCACCTTCGACCCGGGCGACGTCGACGAGAAGCTGCTCCTGGACCGCGCCATCGAGGCGGCCCGCAACGGCAAGGACTTCATCGAGGTCGAGGCGCACAGCTTCGGCGGCCGCGCGGGCGGGCCCAACATCAAGGTGGCGGTGCGCGAGGTGCTGGACATCGCCGGCGACGTCGACGGCCAGATCTACATGCGCGACTTCAAGCTCATCGACCAGAGCGACATGATCGT
>CANHFL010000048.1 GCA_947459855.1 Planctomycetaceae bacterium
CTGACCTTGCGGCCCTCGGCGTCACGGGGGCCGACGACGGCGCAGTAGGGCACCTTCATGTCGCTGGCGTCCTTGATCTTGCCCTGGATGCGGTCGTTCGAGTCGTCCAGCGTCACGCGCAGGCCGGCGGCCTTCAGCGCGCCGAACAGCTCGCGCGCGTAGTCGGCGCTCTTGTCGCTGATGGGCAGCACGCGCACCTGCTCGGGCGCCAGCCAGAGCGGGAACGCGCCGGCGAAGTGCTCGATCAGGCAGCCGACGAAGCGCTCCATGCTGCCGAACGGCGCCCGGTGGATCATGACCGGGCGGTGCGCCTGGTTGTCGGCGCCGATGTAGCTCAGGTCGAAGCGGATCGGCAGGTTGTAGTCCACCTGCACCGTGCCCAGCTGCCAGCTGCGGCCGATCACGTCCTTCACGACGAAGTCGATCTTGGGGCCATAGAACGCGGCCTCGCCGGGCTCCTCGCTGAACGGCACGCCCAGCGTGCGGGCGGCGGTGCGGCAGGCGTCCTCGGCCTTGTCCCAGTTCTTCGGGTCGCCCACGTACTTGGCGCTGTCCGGGTCGCGCAGGCCCACGCGCACGCGGTAGTCGTTCATGCCCAGCGTGCCGAAGATGAGCTTCACCAGGCTCAGGCAGCCCAGCAGCTCGTCGGCCACCTGGTCCTCGCGCACGAAGAGGTGCGCGTCGTCCTGCGTGAACCCGCGGACGCGCGTCATGCCGCCGATCTCGCCGGACTGCTCCCAGCGGTAGACGGTGCCGAACTCGCTCAGGCGCACCGGCATGTCGCGGTAGCTGTGGGGGCTGCTCGCGAAGATGCGGATGTGGTGCGGGCAGTTCATCGGCTTGAGCAGGTAGCCGTCGATCTCGCCCTTCTCGAGCCGGTTGGCCAGCTCGCCGCAGGTGCAGCCTTCCTTCGCGAGCGACGCCAGCTGGTCGTGCTCGATGACGGGCGGGTACTGGCTCTCGCGGTAGTAGGGGAAGTGGCCGCTGGTGCGGTACAGGTCCAACTTGCCGATGTGCGGCGTGAAGACCTGCGTGTAGCCCTGCTTGCGCAGCTCGTCGCTGATGAAGTTCTGCAGCTCCTGGCGGACGATGCTGCCGTTCGGCGTCCACAGGATCAGGCCCTGGCCGACCATCTCGTCGATGTGGAACAGGCGCAGCTGCTTGCCCAGCACGCGGTGGTCGCGCTTCTTGGCCTCGTCCAGCTGCGCCAGGTGCGCGGCCAGCTCCTCCTTGGTGGCGAACGCGGTGCCGTAGACGCGCGTCAGGCGGTCCAGCTTCTCGTCGCCCTTCCAGTAGCTGCTGGCCAGGCTCATGATCTTGAAGGCGCCGATCTTGCCCGTGGCGGGCACGTGCGGGCCACGGCAGAGGTCCTCCCAGTCCTTGCCCGGCGCGCCGGTGGCGTACCAGCTGAGCGTGGTGCTGCCGGCCTCGCAGGCGCGCTCGGCGTTGTCCAGCTTGAACTTGCTGCCCTCGGCCTTCAGCTTCTGCATGCCCTCGGCCGCGGCCATCTCGTAGCGCGTGAAGGGGCGGTTCTCGGCGACGATCCTCGCCATCTCGGCCTCGATCGCCGGGAAGTCGTCGGTGCTGATCGCCTTGCCGCCCTCGAAGCTGATGTCGTAGTAGAAGCCGGTCTCGAGCGGCGGGCCGTAGACCAGCCTCACGTGCGGGAAGAGGCGCTGGATCGCCTCCGCCATCACGTGCGCAGTGCTGTGACGGACCAGGAACAGGCCGTCCGGGTCGGCGCCGCCCTCGCGCTTCTTCGGCGTGACGATCGCCAGCGCGCAGTCCTTCTCGAGCCGCGTGGACAGGTCGCACAGGTGGCCGTCGACGCGCGCGCCGATGGCGGCCTTGGCGAGTCCCGCGCCGATCGACGCGGCGACCTCGGCCGCGGTGACGGGGGAGGCGAATTCCTTGACGGTGCCGTCTGGCAGGGTGATCCGGGGCATGGGGCCCGGAGGGTACCCGCTCAGTCCCCGAAGAGGTCGGGATGGCCGGGGGCCGGCGGGGGGCGCTCGGCCAGGTCGTCGATCTCGCGCTGGATCTCGCGGACGGTGCTGAACTCGTAGTACTCGCTGGCGAAGCGGATGTACGCGATCTGGTCGACCGACTTCAGCTTGTCGGCCACGCGCTTGCCGATGATCCGGCTGGGCACCTCGCGGTCGAACTCGCGGTGCATCTCCTCCTCGACCTCGCGGGCGATCCGCTCCTTCTCGGAGGCCGGCACCGGGCGCTTGCCGCAGGCGGCCAGGACGCCCTTCATCACGTTCTCGGGGTCGAAGGGCACGCGGGTGCCGTCCTTCTTCACCACCATCAGGCGCTCGGTGCGCTCGACGCGCTCGAACGTGGTGAAGCGCTTGCCGCACGCCAGGCACTCGCGCCGGCGGCGGATGGTCTCACCCGACTCGCTGGGGCGGCTGTCGGTGACCTTGTCCCGGTCGCGTTCGCAGTAGGGGCAGCGCACGGAGGGATCCTACTTGGCGACCTGCACCGGCTGGCACGGCTCGAACAGCACGGTCAGGGCCGCGTCGCCGTCGACCTCCATGTAGTCGACCTCGAGCTCGACCGTCCGCGGCGCGGCGACCTCGACCTGCCACGTGTCCTCGGCCGCTCCCCGGGCTCCCCAGCGTTCGAGGACGGTCGTGCCGTCGACCCGCACGCGGATGGCGTCATCGGCGTTCGTCCGGATCCGCCAGCAACCCGGGTCGAGGTTCAGCTTGCCCTTGGCCTGGATCCCGAACCGGTCGGCGGGCAGCCCGGCCTTCCGGATCGAATCACCGAGCGGATTGAGCTTCCACACGTTGCGCAGGTCGCTCGGACCGCCGCTCCCGAAGCGGAAGTCGAGGCTCTCGAGCGGTCCGCCTTCGACGCCCTTCGCCGCGAGTGCCGCGAACGCGGCGGGGTCCTGCGGCACGACCGACCCGATGGGAAATGCGCGCACGAACCACTCGGGGTTCGAAACCACGCCCGCGCCGCGGAACTTCAGCGGCGTGCCGACGATCTCGCGCGGCTTTGCCGAAATCGTCAGCTGGTAGGCGTGGAGGCCCCAGCTGTCCTCGGTGCGAACCACCACGCACTTGGTCGCCGGGTCGATTTCCGCGGTGAGGAAGCCCTTCCCGAACGCGGCCGTGCCTTCGAGGGGTCCCGTGCCGAGCACTCGCCACCAGTGGCGCGAGGGCGTCGCGTGGACAAGCTCGATCCGCGGCGTGCCCCAGTCGAATGGCCCGTGCGTCCCCAGCTGGATCGCGTCGCGACCGCCGAGCTTCGCGCGCGCGCCGACCGGCTCGGCACGGCCGGGGATCCGGGCGACCGCGGCGTCCCACTCCGCCGAGCGCGCGGCCCGTGCGGGCGGGGCTCCCCGCGGCGCGCCGACGGCGGCCGCGTCGCCCGACTCGGTGACGGTCGACTCGGCATCGGCCTCGAGCCGCTTGCCGCACGCGGTGAACGAGTTGCCCCGCAGGGTGACGCCCTTCGACGCGGCCAGTTCGATGCCCGTGGCGATCCCTTCGAATCGGTTCCCCACGATGCCGCACTCGCCGCTCGCGGACCCGTTCGCCTTCACGCCGGGCAGCGCGAGCAGGGCGGCGTCGTCGTCCCACCACAGGCGGACGCCGACGGGCGACTTCTCGAACGTGTTTCCCTGGATCAGCCAGCTGCTGCCGTGCTCGATGTTGATGCCGCCGCGCTCGCTGCCCGCGGGAGCCTCGCCGCAGCGCGAGAAGACGTTGCCGACCGCGATGCCGCGCTGCGAGTAGCCGCCCCACAGGCCGCAGATGCCGGCACCGACGACGGTGTTCTCGACGTAGCTGTCCCCGCGCGAGAACGTCATCTCCATGCCGTGCGCCGCGGCGAACGAGAAGTCGTTGCGGAGCAGCAGGTTCGAGCCGACGTGGGTGCGGTACCACTCCTCGCGCGCGGCGGCGTCGGCGAACGGGGCCGGCGGGGGAACCTCGCCGATCGCCTCCTTGCCGGCGAACCCGAAGAAGCCGTCGCCGCAGTGGGTGGCGCTGTTCAGCGCGAAGACGTTGCCGGCGCACTGCTCGAAGCACAGGATGCCGGCCGAGTCCTGGCCGCGGTTGTAGATGCCGTGGCTGTAGCCCCGTACACAGAAGTCGAACGCGTTGCGCGCCACCAGGTTCCGGCTGCTCCGCCACATGGCCAGGCCCCAGCCCGAGAGGAACGAGCAGTCGCACTCGAGGACGGCGGAGCGCTCGACGCGGTCGAGGACGATCCCGTTCTGCCCGCCGCTGGCGCGCACGCCCTGGACCAGGACGTCCTTCGCGCGCTCGATGCACAGCGCGGCGCCGTAGTTCGTGCGCCACTCGGCCTTGTCGTTCGCGTGCGGCCACAGCCAGTCGCGCCCGTCCTCGGCGCGCGGGGCGCTGAGGAGCCTTGCCCCCCAGTTGCCGGCCAGGTTGAGCCGCGTGAACGTGGCGCCGTCGCAGCCGGTGGCGTGCACCGCCACCTTGAAGCCGCGCACCGCCCCGTTGGTCAGGAAGACGCCCGGCGCCGTGATGCGGATGCCCGTTCCGGCCATCGCGTCGGGCGCGGTGCCCTCGGCACAGCCCGCGAGCGTGCCGCCGCCCAGGTCGACCGTCACGTTCGGCGCGGTGACGTGCACGACGCCGTCGCCGTCGGCATCGGCAACCGGGCCCGTGAAGCGGAGTCGGCAGGAGCGGTCGACGGCGATGTCGTCGCGGTCGACCAGCACCTCGGGCAGGTCGCTCGCCGGGGCCGCGGGCGGCGTGGTACGGAGGCCCAGGAGCACGTTGTCGAGCTCGTTCCCCGGCGCGGCCGCGGGCGACGGTGCCCCGGGCGCGGTGCCGCAGGAGGCGAGGGCCGCCGCGAGCGTGGCGGCGGCGAGCGTGGCGATGGCGGCGGTCTTCGTGTGGCGTCGCATTGGGGGGGCACCTTCCGGCGCCGCGCCCCGCGGCCGCGGCGCTCGCTGCGGGGGTGGCTCGCTCAGATCTCCTCGATCTCGGCGATCTTCTTCTCGGCCAGCTCCTCGATCTTCGCGGTGAACTTCTTCGTCAGCTCGTCGATCGATTCCTTCGCGGACTCGGCCTGGTCCTCGGTCACGCCGGCCTTCTTGTCGGCCAGCAGCGCGTCGATCGCCTTGTTGCCGTCGCGCCGCTCGTTGCGGACCACGACCTTCGACTCCTCGGACATCTTCTTGACCTGCACGCCGAGCTGCTTGCGGCGGTCGGCGCTGGGGGCGGGCACCAGCACGCGGATCGCGCTGCCCTCGGCCTGGGCGCGCACGCCGATGCCGGCGGACTCGATCGCCTTGATGATCTCGGCCTTGCTGGACGGGTCGAACGGCTTGACCAGCAGCGTGGTGGCGTCGGCGGTGTTGATCGCGGCCAGCTCGCGCAGGTCGGTGCTGGAGCCGTAGTAGTCGACCTTCACGTACTCGACCAGCGACGGCGTCGCTCGGCCGGTCCGTACGCCGCGCAGTTCGCGCTGGAAGTACTCGACGCCGGTGTTCATGCGGTCTTCGGTCTCGAGGAGGACGGTGTCGATGTCCATGGCTGCTGCTCCTTGCGGGTCGTGGGGTTCAGTTGGTGACGACGGTGCCGACCGACGAGTCGCCGTTCAGCACGCGCTGGATGTTGCCGGACTTCCGGAAGTCGAAGACGACGACCGGCACCTCGTGCTCCATGCACATGGTGAGCGCGGTCAGGTCCATGACGGCCAGCTGCTTCTCGATGGCCTGCGCGAAGGTCAGGCGCTCGTAACGTGTGGCGGCGGGATCCTTCTTCGGGTCGGCGGTGTAGATGCCGTCGACCTTGGTGGCCTTCAGGATCGCCTGGGCGCCAAGCTCGATGCCGCGGAGGCTGGCGCAGGTGTCGGTGGTGAAGAACGGGTTGCCGGTGCCGGCGACCAGGATCACAACGCGGCCCTTCTCCAGGTGCCGCAGCGCGCGGGCGCGGATGAACGGTTCGGCGACGGCGGGCAGGTTGATCGCGCTCATGACGCGCGCCTCGACGCCCTTGTGCGCCAGCGCCTCCTTGAGAGCCACTCCGTTGATCACGGTGCCCAGCATGCCCATGTAGTCGGCGGTGGACTGGTCGATCGTCCCGGCCTCGGCCAGGCGGGCGCCGCGGATGATGTTGCCGCCGCCCACGACCACGGCCAGCTGGACCGGGCTTGCGTGCCGGTAGGCGTCGGCGATCTCCTCGGCCAGCAGGTCCAGCGCACCCGGGTCGATGCCCAGCTCGCCGGGCTTCGACAGGCTCTCGCCGCTCACCTTCAGGATCACTCGCTCGAATCGCTTGGCCACTGGACCTCCATGTCCGGCGCCGATGGGCTCCGGGAGCCCCATGGTAGAGAGGAAGCGGCGCGGTCGGGGTGCGTGCGGCGCAGCGGGAAACGCGCCGCCCGGCCGGGTCCGTGGCCGCGGGCGCGGTTCGATTCCGGGATCGCGGCTCTACCATCCGGGAGTGCCCGCCGACCCCACGGGAGCCCCCGCAACCACGCCCCCGACGGCCGCCCCGAGCACGGGCTGGCGCGTCGGCCTGCGATGGCTCGCGATCGGCTTCGCGCTGAGCCTGCCGGTGCACGCCGCGGTGGTCGCCTGGCTGGCAATGACGCACGTCTCGCGGCCCGGCGCGCCGGCCGCGCGGGAGTCGCTGATCGAGCTGGCCGTGGTCGGCGACGACGGCGGCGTGGCGCTTGGCGAGTCGGACGCCGGCGGCGGTCGGCCCGAGGGGCCCGCGGTCGACGACCGCTCCGCGGCGGCCACCGACGAGCCGGTCGCGTCCGCGCCGCTCGAGGGCGGTGCGACGGAAGGCACGGGGCTGGCCGAGGGCGGGGCGCTCGGCGGCGGCGGCATCGGCGGCGGTGCGGGCGGTGGCGGCACCGGCGGCGAAGGTGGTGGCTCCGGCGGCGGATCCGGCAGCGGCACGGGGCTCGGCAGCGGGATCGGCGGCACCACGTTCTTCGGCGTCGGCGGGCGCGGCATGCGCTTCGCGTTCGTCGTCGACAAGAGCGGGTCGATGTCCGCCGAGGGGCGGCTGGCCGAGGCGAAGGAGGAGCTGCGCCGCGCGATCGCCGCGCTGCCCGACTACGCGAGCGTCTACGTCGTCTTCTACGACACGTCCGAGCCATTCACGTTCAGCGACCGGTGGGAGCGCGTGAAGGGCACGCTGCTCAAGCGGCTTGTGCGGTGGCTGGCCGACGTCGGGCCCTCGGGCGGCAC
>CANHFL010000049.1 GCA_947459855.1 Planctomycetaceae bacterium
CGCGACCCTGGACAAGTTCTACAAGGACCGCGGCTACGTGGACGTGCGGGTCGACCGCCGCATCGAGCTGAGCCAGGAGCAGCGCGAGGCCAAGGTGGTCTTCGTCGTCTCGGAAGGCCGCCAGTACCGGCTGCGGAACATCGTCGTCGAGGCCGCGGGCGGCGGGCAGCTGGCGGTGATGACGCGCGAGCAGCTGGCGAACCTGGCGGTGATCCAGCGCGGCGACCCGCTGCAGCAGAACCTGATCCAGAAGTCGACGAAGGCGATCGAGCAGGCCTACCAGGTGATGGGCTTCATCGACGCGCGCGTGGCGGACACGTACGTGCGCGTCGGCGAGCAGCCCGAGGTCGACCTCCTGCTGCAGGTCCGCGAGGGCCAGTCGTGGACGACCGGCATCGTCAACATCCAGGGCAACTTCGTGACGCGCGACAAGGTCGTGCGCCGCCTGGTGCGCATGCAGCCCAACCGCCCGATCGACGGGCGCGAGATCGACAACACCAAGAGGCGCCTGGAAGGATCGCAGCTCTTCCGCGACCCGCGCATCACGCCGCAGCCGCCGGACCCCTCGGACCCGACCGTCCGCGACGTGCTGGTCGAGGTCAAGGAGAAGCAGACCGGCTCGGTGAACTTCGGCGTCGGCGCCGGCACCGACAGCGGGTTCTTCGGCGAGGTGTCGGTCAGGCAGCAGAACTTCGACCTGTTCGACTGGCCGCAGACGCTGGACGAGTTCATCGGCGGCCGCTCGTTCCGGGGCGCGGGCCAGACGTTCAACCTCGCGATCCAGCCCGGCATCGAGGTGAGCAACTACAACGTCTCGATCGGCGACCCGCACCTCTTCGACAGCGACTGGGGCGGCAATGCGGGCGCGAACTACCGCAACCGCTACTACGACCAGTGGGCCGAGCAGCGCATCAGCGCCCTGTTCGGCATCAGCACGCGCATCGGCGACTTCTGGCAGCTCTCGATCAACCCCCGCATGGAGCAGGTGTTCCTCTACGACTTCGACGCCAGCACGCCGACCGAGGTGTGGAAGCAGCGCGGGCCCAGCTACATCAGCGCGCTGTTCGCCGAGCTGAGCCGCACCGAGGTCGACAACATGTCGCACCCCTCGCGCGGCTCGATGCTGGAGCTGCAGGCGGGCTACCACGGCGCGTTCGGCGGCGAGTACCAGTACCCGCAGGTGAAGGTCAGCGCGACGCAGTTCTTCACCACCTACGAGGACTTCCTGGGCCGCAAGCAGGTGCTGCGCCTGCGCGGCGAGTGCGGGTACATCTTCGACACCGACGCGCCGGTCTTCGAGCGCTGGTACCTGGGCGGGCGAACCCTGCGCGGCTTCGCGTTCCGCACGGTCAGCCCGAAGGCGACCAGCATCATCGGGACGAACCCCCCGGCCACGATCACCGACCAGGAGACCAACACGCCCATCGGCGGCAACTTCCTGTTCTTCGCGGGTGCCCAGTACGAGATCCCGATCATCGGCGAGTTCCTCGCGGCGGTGGTCTTCGTCGACAGCGGCACCGTCAACGACGACGAGTGGCTTGGGCAGTACCGCGTGGGCGTGGGTGCCGGCCTGCGCGTCTTCATCCCGCAGTTCGGCCAGGCCCCGATCGCCCTCGACTTCGCCTACCCGGTGGTGAAGCAGCCGAACGACGAGGAGCAGGTCTTCAGCTTCACCATCGACCTGCCGTTCTGACGGCCCGTCGGGCGGCCGCGCGGGACGTACACTCCCCCCCATGACGATCCTCCGACGCATGATTCCCGCGGTCGCCGCCGCCGTCGCGGTCACCGCCGCCGCCACGGCCGCCGCGCAGGCGCCCGCCTTCCCCGTCGCCACCGTCGACCTCGCCCGCGTCTTCGACAAGGCGACCGAGCGCAGCGACTTCGACGTGCAGATGTCGATGCTGCAGAAGCAGATCCAGGACGAGCTGGCCGCGCGCCAGAAGGCGTTCAACGACGACGCGAAGAAGCTGAAGGAGATGACCGACCCCGCGCAGGCCGCCGAGCGCGCCGCGCTGGAGGACCGCCTGCGCCTGGACGAGATCCGCCTGCGCGAGTGGGTCCGCAGCAAGCAGATGGAGATCGACCGCGAGAAGGCCCTCGCCTTCCAGAAGATCTACCGCTCGCTGCGCGACGAGTGCGCGAAGCTGGCCCAGGACGAGGGCTACCAGCTGATCCTGGTCAACGACAGCGTCAGGGAGATCCGCACGCGCCCGGCGAACGAGGACCAGCGGCCGCAGGAGGTGCAGGTCCAGGAGCAGATCGGCGACCGCAAGGTGCTGTTCGCGGCCAAGTCGGTGGACGTCACCGAGAAGCTGATCCTGCGCATGAACAACGCCCGCCAGTCCACGTCCCCCAAGCCGGCGACGCCCGCGGCCGCACCCGCGCCCGCCGACGCCGCGAAGTGACCGACCGAACACGGAGCCAACCATGAAGAAGTCCACCATCGTCCTCGGTGCCGCCGGCCTGCTGCTGTGCGCCGCCGTCGCGTTCCCCACCCGCCCCGCGAACGTCGCCTGCGTCGACCTGCAGAAGGTGCTGGGCGGCCTCAACGAGCAGAAGTCGATCGAGCAGCGCCTGAAGACGCTGGGCGAGACGCTGAACGCCGAGACGGAGAAGCTCAAGCGCGACCTGCAGGACCAGAACGCCGAGGTCGAGAACTACAAGGCCGGCACGCCCGCGTGGAACGACGCGGTGAAGAAGGTCGAGGCCGCCGCGAGCAACGTCGCGGCGCAGGAGCAGTACGTGCGCCTGAAGGGCGAATTCGAGCGCGCCGCCGCGGTGCGCATGGTGTTCGGCCACGTGCAGGAGGCCGTCGCCGCCGTCGCCAAGCAGATGAACGTCGACATGGTGTTCATCAGCGACGCCGGCTTCGGGCTGGAGCAAGGAACGCTGCAGTCGCTCAGCAGCCAGCTGACGGTGCGCCGCATGATCTACAACGCGCCCGAGTTCGACATCACCGAGGCCGTGATCGCGCAGGCCAACGCCGACCAGGCGAAGCGCGGCGCGATGCCGGCGCCGGTCGTCACGCCGTCCACCCTCCCCGGCGCGGGCGCTGCCCCCGCGGGCGCGAAGTGAGCGGCGCGGTCCACACCGCGGCCTCGGTCGCGGAGCTGGTGAAGGGACGGCTGGAAGGACCCGGAACGCTGGCCGTCCGCGGGCTGCACAGCCTGGCCGACGCGGCGCCGGACCAGATGACGTTCATCGTCGATGCCGCCAACGCGAACCGCTGGGCGTCGTCGAAGGCGGGCGTGGCGGTCGTGACGAAGGGCGTCGAGGTCCCCGGCCACGACGCATCGTCGCGCGCGCTGATCGTCGTCGACAACGCCGACCTGGCGATGATCGCGGTGCTTGAACTGTTCTGGACCGGCGACGAGCTGCCCGCGCCCGGCATCCACCCCACGGCATCGATCGATCCGACGGCGACCGTCGGCCCCGGCGCGCGGATCGGAGCGGGCGTGGCCGTCGGCCCGCGCTGCCGGATCGGCGCGGACGTCGCGATCCACGGCAATGCGACGCTCTACGGCGACGTGACGGTCGGCGACGGCACCCTGGTGCACGCCGGCGCGGTCGTGCGCGAGCGCAGCGTCATCGGCGCGCGCTGCATCCTGGGCGCCGGCTGCGTGATCGGCGGCGACGGCTTCGGCTACCGCGCGTCGGCGGACAGGACGCGCGTGCTGCGCGTGCCGCACCTGGGCCACGTGGTGCTCGAGGACGAGGTCGAGATCGGCAGCGGCACCACCGTCGACCGCGGCAAGTTCGGCGCCACGCGCATCGGCGCGGGCAGCAAGATCGACAACCTGTGCCAGATCGGCCACAACGTGGTCATCGGGCGGATGTGCATGCTCAGCGGCCACTGCGGCATCGCCGGCAGCACGCAGCTGGGCGACGGCGTGATGATGGGCGGCGGGGCCGGGCTGGCGCCGCACCTGAAGATCGGCAGCGGCGCCCGGATCGCCGCCCGGGCCGCCGTGATGAACGACATCCCCGCCGGGGAGGCCTGGGGCGGGTATCCCGCGCAGGAGATGCGTGGCGCGTTGCGGGAGGAGGCGGCCCTCCGTAAACTTGCCGCCTCCGCCAAGCCGCTGCTCAAGCTGATCAAGGACGACTGACGTCCCTCGGCACGGGCCGCGCGCGGGGGCCGTCCCGTGACCTCCGCCCCCACCGCCCAACCCCGAAGCGCCGACCTGGCCGTGCCCCCGGGCGCGGTGCGCCAGCGCACGGTGGCCGCGCCCGCGGTGATCGCCGGCAAGGGCCTCATGCTGGGCCGCGAGGCGACGCTCACGATCCTGCCTGCGCCGCCGGACCACGGCATCGTCTTCGAGCGCGCGGACCTTGATCCGCCGGTGCTGATCCCCGCGCTGGTCTCCAACGTCATCCCGAACGCCCGGCGCACCACGCTGAAGGCGGGCACGACCACCATCGAGACGGTCGAGCACTGCCTCTCCGCGCTGCGCGGCCTGGGGATCGACAACGCGCTCCTGCGCCTGCACGGACCCGAGGTCCCGCTGGGCGACGGCGGCGCGCTGCCGTTCGTCGAGCCGCTGCGCGCGGCGGGCATCGCGGAGCAGGACGCGCCGCGCCGCACCTTCAAGCTGCGCGAGCCCGTGCTGGTCGAGGAGGGCGATGCCTCGATCGCCGCCCTGCCCTGCGACAGCCCCGCGGGCATGAAGGTCCTGTACGACCTGGACTACGGCGCGAACGCGCTGCGCATCCCGCACCAGTCGTGGAGCTTCGACCCGGCGCGGGACGACTACGTGGCCGAGATCGCCCCCGCGCGCACCTTCAGCCTGAAGGAGGAGGCCGAGGCCCTCTGGCAGGCCGGCCTCTGCCGCCACCTGACCCCGCGCGACGTGCTGGTGATCGGCGACGACGGCCCCATCCAGAACTCGTTCCGCTTCCCCAACGAGCCGGTGCGCCACAAGATCCTGGACGTGATCGGCGACCTCTCGCTGGTCGGCCCGGTGATCGAGTGCCAGGTGGTGGCGAACCGCTCCGGCCACGGCCTGAACCGCCAGCTGGGCATGCGCCTGCTGCGCATGATCCAGCGCGAGCGCCAGGCGCGCTTGCTGGTCGAGGGCCGCCAGATGGACGCCCGCGCCATCGGCCGCCTGATGCCCCACCGCTTCCCCATGCTGCTGGTGGACCGCGTGCTGGAGGTCCAGCCGGGCCGCCGCGCCGTGGGCGTGAAGAACGTCACCATCAACGAGCCCTTCTTCCAGGGCCATTACCCCGGCACGCCCATCATGCCGGGCGTGCTGATCGTCGAGGCGCTGGCGCAGATGGGCGGCCTGCTGCTGAGCCAGACGCTGGAGCACACGGGCAAGGTCGCGGTGCTGCTCTCGCTGGACAAGGTGAAGCTGCGCAAGGCGGTCACCCCCGGCGACCAGCTGGTCCTGGAGGTCGAGACGATGCGAGCCACCAGCCGCAGCGCCGCGGTCAAGGCGAAGGCCCTCGTGGGCGAGAAGCTGGCCGCCGAGGCCGAGATCCGCTTCATGATGGTGGACCAGGACTTCGAGTGAACCGAACGGCGCACCCCGCGCCCGCGAGCGAGACATGAGCATCCACCCCACCGCGATCGTCGATCCCTCCGCACGCCTGGCCAAGGACGTGACGGTCGGCCCGTGGTGCGTGGTCGGGCCCGAGGTCTCGATCGGCGAGGGCACGGTGCTGCACCCGCACGTCATCGTCGAGGCGCACACGCGCATCGGCCGCCAGAACCAGATCTTCCCGTTCGCCTACGTCGGCGGCACGCCGCAGGACCGCAAGTTCTTCGGCGAGCGCACCACCTGCGAGATCGGCGACCGCAACCAGATCCGCGAGCACGTCACGATCCACCGCGGCACCGAGAACGGCGGCGGCGTCACGCGCGTCGGCAACGAGAACCTGATCATGGGCACGGTGCACGTCGCCCACGACTGCATCATCGGCAACGGCTGCATCCTGGCGAACAACGTCATGCTGGCCGGCCACTCGGTGGTGCAGGACCACGCCAACCTGGGCGGCGGCGCGGGCATCCACCACTTCGTGGTGATCGGCACCTGCGCGTTCGTCGGGGCGATGGCGCGCGTCAGCATGGACGTGCCGCCCTTCATGCTGGTCGAGGGCAACCCCGCCGAGGTGCGCGGCCACAACCACATCGCGATGGCGCGCCGCGGCTTCACCGAGACCGACATCGAGGCGATGAAGGAGGCGTACAAGCGCCTCTTCCGGGACCGCGGCGGCAGCATGGCCGAGAAGATCAGCGGCCTGATGGCCAAGTACCCCGGCGTCCGCTCGGTCGAGATCCTAGTGAACGCGGTCAACGCGCAGGCCCGCGGGGTCCACGGACGCTCCCTGGAGGCCCAGCGCGGGGACGATCGGCGCATGGGCATGGGACGCCAGCAGTGAGCCCGGCGGCCCGTCCGGGGCCGCGTATGATCCCCGGGACATGACCTCTGCCCCTCGCCACGAGAAGGTCGACGAGATGATGGAGCGCGCCGAGGCGGCGCTCCGTCGCTCCCAGTGGTTCGAGGCCGAGCGCATCGCGATCAAGGCACTGGAGCTCGCGCGCCGAGAGGAGGACTTCGCGGCGATGGCGCGGATCGTGCTTCCCCTCCAGGAGGCGCGCCGCCAGCGCATCCAGGCCGCGCTGGCCGCCGCCAAGAAGAAGGTCCGCATCCTGGACGCCGACATCACCGAGGAGATGCCGCTCTCGCCGGGCATCTACCTGGTGCAGCCGCCGACCGTCGGCGCCGATGCGCGCCGCCTGCGCCTGGCCGCGCTGCGCCGCGAGGTCCCGGTGGCGGTGATCTGCCGCGAGCCGAGGACCCAGCGCGGGCAGTGCCCCGTGGTGGCGATCGGCGGGATGACCGTGCGCGCGCGCATCGACGCCCCCAAGGAGTGGGACAAGCCCGACTACGCGTGGTTCGTCCGCGCAATGGAAGACCTGGGCGACGCCGCGATGGAGATGCTGGACACCGGCATCGAGCTCGACCGGCAGATCGACTTCCTGCTCAACCTCCTGGACAGCGTGCCCGACCACGAGAAGCTGCACCAGCTGCTGGCCGCCAAGTGCGCCGAGGCCGCGAAGGGCTTCGTCCGCAGCAGCACCCCGGTCGGCGACGTCCTGGACGAGGAACTCCAGGGAATCGACGAGTCCGAGCTGGAATCCGAGCTGGGCGGCGGACGCCGCAAGCGCGGCGAAGAGGACG
>CANHFL010000050.1 GCA_947459855.1 Planctomycetaceae bacterium
GGCGGGGTTCATTCCTTGAGCTCCGACCAGGCCTCGTTGCTGAGCGTTTCCTTGCGCCGGTAGAGGAGGACCACCAGGCCCAGGGCGAGCGCGGCCTCGGCGGCCGCGACCGTCAGGATGAAGATGACGAAGAGCTGGCCGCTGAGGTCGAGCCACATGCGGCCGAAGGCGACGAACGCGAGCGCCGCTGCCTGGAACATAAGCTCCGTGCAGAGGAACATCATGATCATGTTGCGCCGGGTCAGGAAGCCGACCAGGCCGATCGAGAAGAGGAGCACCGCGAGCGCCAGCACCACCTGAAGGTTGGCGGGCATCGCGGGCGGCATCGGGGGAAGCGTCTGTGCGAGCATGGTGGTCAGGCCGTTCACGCGGCACCTCCGCGGCTCATGGGTGCGTCATCGGAACCGATGCGGGGCAGGCCGGCGGCGATGCGGCGCTCGTCCTCCGCCAGCTCCATCTGCTTGCGTGCCAGCACGACGGCACCGAACATGGCCATCAGCAGGATCACGCCGGCAAGCTCCAGGCTCACGGGGAACTGGGCGACCAGCGCGTGGCCCAGCGAACGCGAGTTGGCGGGCGCGGCGTCCGCGGGCAGCGTGATGGACGTGGTCGTTCCGTCGGCGCGCTTCAGCACCACCGAGGCGGTTCCGCCGTTGGGGTTGATCGAGAGCACGCGCGTGCCCGGCTCCGCGGCCAGGCCCGTGACGTCCGTGATTCCCTGCGCGGCGGCGATGGCGCTGGCTTCCTTCAGCACCAGCTGCGGCATGTCCTCCATGCGTTCCCAGGTGCGCACGTTGGCACGGGCGACCACCGCGGGCGAGGTCACCCACGGCAGCGCGCGGTCGTCGCGGAACAGCGCGTCGCCCGTGGCGCAGAGCACCACGAAACCCAGGATGATCGCGGCGATGGGCTCGCGCGGGGTCCGGTCGTACCAGGCGGCGTCGTCGGTGCCCGTGCGGTCCGAGGCCTGCTGCGCGAGCATCAGCACGAACAGGTACGTGATCAGGATCGCGCCGCCGTAGACGATCAGCAGCGCGAAGGCCATGAACTCGGCCTGCATGAGGAGGAAGGTCACCGCGGTCGCGATGATCACCAGGATGAAGTAGAGGGCGGCGTAGACGGGCCGCGGGTGGGTGACCATCCGCACCGCGCCGCTCACGGCCACCAGGGCCATCAGCACGTAGAGCCAGAAGGGTCCGTCGCTGGTGACGCCGTCCGGAGCGGGGGCGTTCCGCGCGATCGTGGTCAGCAGCATCGCCACGGCGGCCAGTCCGCCGAACGTGACGACCGCCCGGAAGGGCCTGGACCGGGGCTGCATGAGCAGGAAGAGCGCGATGGCGCCCACGGCTGCGGCGGCGTAGAAGAGTTGCGCGTACATGGGGTGGGGGGGTGCGGAGAGGGTCGGATAATAGGAGGGGACATGGCGGATGGCAACCGCGCCGTGGGGCTTGGTGGTTGGAATCCGGCGACTTCCCACGCGGATCGCGCGGGCGGCACGGCCGGCGGCCGCCACGCCCGGCCGGCAGCGGCGGGCAACCGGCCGCCCGGCGCCTCGGCTAGCCTCGGACCATGCCCGATTCGGTCCGGCGCATCCTGCCCAACGCGATCACGGTCGCCCGCCTGGTGATGGCGGCGGCTTTCTTCGTGATCATCGCGTTCGGGCTCAGTCCGACCGACGCGACCAACCGTGCCCTGTGGGGAAACATCGCGTTCGCGCTGTTCATCGCGGCGGCGCTCAGCGACATCGCCGACGGCTACCTGGCGCGCAGGTGGGGGGTCGTGACCGACTTCGGCCGCGTCATGGACCCATTCGTGGACAAGGTCCTGGTGCTGGGGGCGTTCGTGTACCTGGCCAGTCCGAAGTTCGCCGAACCGGAGTGGAGCGTGTCATGGGGACTGCCCGCTCCCACCGGGGAGATCAACTGCGCGACGGGCGTGGCCAGCTGGATGGTGGTCCTTATCCTGGCGCGTGAGCTGTTCGTGACCAGCCTGCGCGGCGTCCTGGAGGCGCGCGGCATGGCCTTCCCGGCCGACTGGGCGGGCAAGCTGAAGATGTTCGTCCAGAGCGCCGGGATCCCGACGGTCCTCTTCATGGCCGTGAACCGGCACTGCCTGGACGGGAAGTGGTGGGCCTTCAGCCGGACGACGGTGATCTGGACCATGGTGGTCGTGACGGCGGCCAGCGCGGTTCCGTACGCCCTGCGCGGCGCGCGGATGCTGCGTTCGATTTCGAAGGGTTCCGGCTGATACGCCCGATGTTTCGGGCATGATGGCCGACGCACCCGCCCCCGTCCCGCGCTCCCTCGGAGAACCCAAGGTCGACCCGGCCGCCGCGCGGATCGCGCTGGTGCCGATGTCCGCGTTCGGCCGCTTCTCGCTGACGGCCGGCGGGCTGGGTTTCAAGCGCTTCGCGCCGGGGACATGGGGGTCGCTGCCGCCATGCGTGGCGGTCGCGGTGCTGGTGGTGGCGCTGCCCGGCGACCTGAAGTGGGTGATCGACGCGGTACTGGCCGCGATGCTGCTGTGGTCCGGCTGGGCCTGCGTGCGCTGGGGCCAGCAGGCCGAGGACCTGGTCGGCGTGAAGGATCCGTCCTTCGCGGTCGCCGACGAGGTGGCCGGCATGGCGATCACGCTGCTCGGCCTGCGCTGGTGGATGCGCGATGCCGGTGATGCGGGCTGGTGGTGGAAGGACGCGCTCGCGATCGCCGGCGCGTTCCTGCTGTTCCGGGCGTTCGACGTGCTGAAGCCGCCGCCGTGCCGCGGGATCCAGTCGATGCGCGGCGGGTGGGGCATCCTGATGGACGACGTGATCGCGGGCGTGTACGCGAGCATCGCGATGCACCTGCTGATGCCGCGGTGAGCGGGAAATTGGGTTCGGGGTAGCCCGGTACCGATTTCGGCGGGAGATCGCGGGAGGGCACCTGGTCGCCATGCGCGCGGACCGAAGGGGGCCTCAGTCGCTCAGACACTTCCCCGTCGGCGCAATGGCGCCGACGGGGACAACTCGCTTGATGAGGCCCCCTCCGCAGCGACGTACGAGGCCGCGAGGCACGCGTACCACGGTTCGATTCGGCCCGGGTCGCTCCATGTGCCGAGCCAGCCGACGACGATGACGAGCGGAACCTGGTGGAGCGAGGAAGTTCGCGGAGGAGGGGGCCAAGCGCAGCGAAAGGGCGCGGCCCTGCGCCGGTGTCTTCCATCCCGCCACTCCGGAAATCGGTATAGGGCTACCCCGGACCCGATTTCGGTCACGCCTCGTGCGCGACGAGGTCCGCGTACGTCTCGCGGCGGCGGACGACCTCGAAGCGGTCGCCGTGGACGAGCACCTCGGCCGGGAGCGGGACGCTGTTGTAGCGGCTGGCCATGGACATGCCGTACGCGCCGGCAGTGAAGACGGCCAGCAGGTCGCCGCGCGCGACGGGGGGCATCGCGCGGTCGAGGGCCAGGAAATCGCCGGTCTCGCAGATCGGGCCGACCACGTCGTGCATGACCAGGCCTTGCATGTCGGGCTTCTCCGTGCGTCGTGCCGGCACGAATGCGGGCGCGGGCGCGGTGGGCCAGATGAAGTGGAACGCCTCGTAGTGGCTGGGACGCAGCAGCGTGTTCATGCCTGCGTCGCAGATCGCGAAGGTCTTCTCGCCGGACTGCTTCACGTACTGCACGCGCGTGAGCAGGATGCCGGCGTTCGCGATGATCGCCCGGCCCGGCTCGAGCACGATGCGCAGGCCCGTCGCGACGGCGGGGGCGAGGAGCGGCACGATCGCCGCGGCGTAGGTGGCCGCGTCGGGGCTGCGGCCGGTCTCGTAGTCGGCCGCGAAGCCGCCGCCGATGTCCAGGACGCTGACCTCGAAGCCCTCGGTGAGCAGCTCGTCGCGCAGGGCGAGCGCCTTGGTGATCGCGCTCACGTAGGGCGCGGTGTCGTAGATCGGGGAGCCGATGTGCAGGTGCAGGCCCACCAGCCGCGCGTGCGGGTCGCGGCCGTACGCGCGGAAGAAGGCGCGGGCGCGCTCGATGTCGACGCCGAACTTCGTCTCCTTGCGGCCGGTCGAGGTGTAGCGGTGCGTCTTGGGGTCGACGTCCGGGTTGACGCGCAGTGCGCAGCGGCACTGGACGTTCATCTCGCGGGCCAGGCGGGCGGTGTTCTCGAACTCGGCCTCGCTCTCGACGTTGAGGAGGAAGATGCCCTCGCGCAGGGCCTCTCGGATCTCCGCGTCGGTCTTGCCAACGCCTGCGTAGACCAGCTTCGAGGCGGGGACGCCCGCGCGGCGCGCACGGAAGATCTCGCCGCCGGAGACGACGTCCATGCCGGCGCCGAGCGCGCCGAGCGTCCGGCACACGCCCAGGTTGCCGCAGCTCTTGACCGAGTAGCAGATCAGCGGGTCGATGGCGCGGAATGCATCCGCGATGCGGCGATAGTGTTCGGTCAGGGTGGCCGTGCTGTAGACGTACGTGGGCGTGCCGACCGCGTCGGCGATCGCGGCGACGTCGATGGACTCGCAGTGCAGGCGGTCGCCCGTATAGTGGAAGTGGTCCATTCGGGGCGCGGAGTCTATGCGTGCCGCGTGGTCACGGAGCGGCGGGTGCCGCGCCGGGTTCGCGCTTCGGTGCCGCGGTCCGTGGCGCCGTGGCCACCGCGGCGCCGATCCGCGCCTGGGCGATGGTGCCGGCGAGCGCAAGCACCGCCAGCGTCACGAGCCACGCGCGCGCGTCGGCTGGCATGGGTTCGTGGCCGTGCAGCGCCAGCAGGGGCAGGGCACCGATCAACAGCAGCCATGCCCCCGCGAAGCTGGTGAGGATGCGCGCGACCAGCGTGGTCGCGACCAGTCCGCCCAGGAAGCCGATTGCGGCGCCCGCGGCGGTGCAGGCCATGAAGAGCGTTCGGTAGGCGGGCGCGACGCCGTCGACGGCGCTGCGGGCGCGGTCGCTGGCGCGTCCGGCGATGTCCGCCGCGCCGTGCAGCAGGCGCTCGCCGATCGGCGCCGCGGCATCCGCGCCGGCCGAGGCGGCCCGGTTGGCGGTCTCGGCCGCGGAGGCGCCGGGCTCGACGTTCGGCGCGGTGACGCCCTCTCCCGTGATGACGGCCAGGATGCGCAGGCCGGCGCGTTCGCCGTCGCCTGGGGTCGCGGCCTCGCGCGGCGAGGCGACCAGCGCGTGGCCCAGGTCGCGGGGCTGGGTGTCGAGCGAGCCGCCCGAGACGATCGTCCATGCCACCAGGGCGCCGACGGTCGCCCCCACGGCGCCGGCCACGGTTGCGACGGCCGGGCGGTAGAGCAGTGCGCCGACCAGCAGCCCGAGCACGGCGCCCGCGGCGGCGGCGATCCAGAGCGGCAGCTGCGGCAGGAACATGCGCGCGCCAACGACGGCCAGGACGAATCCGGCCAGCATCACCGCGAGCACGACCGCGGGCTTCAGGAGCCGTGCGCCCGCCAGCAGCAGCAGCGTGCCGGTCACCATCGTGGCAACCAGCGCGAACCTGGCGGGCGCGGCCAAGGCGACCTCGGCCAGGAGCGGGGGCGGGAGGCAGGCAGGCATCCCATTCCAATCGGCTCGCCTAGGCTGGGGACTGTGACGAACGCAGGACACGCGCTTCCCGGCCATGCCTTGGGCCCCGCCAACCGCCTGGCGGCCGAGGCCAGCCCCTACCTGCTCCAGCATGCGCACAACCCGGTGGATTGGTGGCCGTGGGGCGCGGCGGCGATCGCCGAGGCGCGGCGGCGCGACGTGCCCCTCTTCGTCTCGGTCGGTTACAGCACCTGCTACTGGTGCCACGTGATGGCGCGCGAGAGCTTCGATTCGGCCGCTGCGGCCGCGCTGCTGAACGAGACCTGCGTCCCCGTCAAGGTGGACCGCGAGGAGCGCCCCGACGTCGACGAGGTCCTGATGACCGCGTGCCAGGTCTACACCCAGCTGACCGAGGGCCGGCCGAGCGGAGGATGGCCGCTGCACGCGTTCCTCGACCCGCAGACGCTCGAGCCGTTCTTCAGCGGGACGTACTTCCCGCCGGAGCCGGGCTTCGGGCGGCCGTCGTTCACCGAGCTGCTCGGCGCGGTCCGGCGCGCGTGGACGACCGACCGCGCGGGCATGCGCGACCAGGCGCACCGCATCGCCGGCATCGTGCGCGCGCAGGGGCGGTCCGGCGAGCCGCGCGTGCTGGACGCGGCGCAGCTGTCCGACGACGTGGCCGATGCGATGCTGCGGCTGGCCGACCCGACGAACGGCGGCTTCGGCGGCGCGCCCAAGTTCCCGACGCCCGCGTACCCGCGCTTCCTGGCCGCGACGCGCGCCGGCAACCCGGGCGTCGACGCGCTGCTGAAGCACATGCTGGATCGCATGGCCTGCGGCGGCATCTTCGACCAGGCGGGCGGCGGGTTCCATCGCTATGCGGTGGATGCCACCTGGACCGTGCCGCACTTCGAGAAGATGCTCTACGACAACGGCCAGCTGGCCTCGCTGTACGCGTGGAGCGCCGCGCGCACGGGCGACGCGTTCCATGCCGAGGTCGCCCGCCGGACCTGCGACTGGATGCTGCGCGAGATGACCGGCGAGGACGGCCGGTTCCTTGCCGCGCAGGACGCCGAGGTCGACGCGCGCGAGGGCGCCAACTACGTGTGGACGCCGGACCAGGTGCGTGCCGCGCTGGACGCGGCAGGCGCTGCCGAGCTGTGGCCGTTCGCGGCGCGGCTCTACGGGCTGCATGCGGGCGCCAACTTCCAGGATCCGCACCATCCGGACGACCCGGCGGTCTGGGTGCTGCGCCTGGCCGACCGCCCGGATGCGCTGGCCGCTCGTGACGGCATCCCACCCGCCGTGTGGTACGCCGACCGCGTGCGCGTGGACGCGGTGCTCCTGGCCGCGCGCGCCACGCGTCCGCAGCCCGCGACCGACGACAAGACGATCGCCGCGTGGAGCGGCCTGGCGGCGGAGGGCCTGGCCGATGCGGGACGCGTGCTGCGTGAGCCGCGGTTCGTCGACGCCGCCGCGGCCGGCGTCCGATTCTGCGACCGGCGCATGCGCACGGCCGACGGCACGCTGCTCCGCGCATGGCGCGCTGGGGCAGGGCACGTGCCCGCGTTCCTGGAGGACGAGGCCCACC
>CANHFL010000051.1 GCA_947459855.1 Planctomycetaceae bacterium
CGGGTCCGTGACCATGCCCCACTCGCGCAGCTGCTTCTCGGCGAACGGCGTGAAGCGCTTCATGAACTCGTCGCGGTCGATGCCCAGGATCGCACGGAACGCGTCGCGCTCGGGCGTGCCGTCGCGGTAGGCGGCCAGCAGCTTCACGATCGCGTCGCGGCCCCAGGTCGTCTCGATGAACTCCACCATCCACGCGCCCTGCGCGTAGGCCTGCGAGCGGTCGGTCTTCTTCTTCGGGCGGATGAACGCCCAGTTGATCGCGTCCAGGTCAAACAGCGTGCCGCCGTCGAGCGCCGCGGCCAGGAGCTGCGCGGTGTCGAACGTGCGCGGCTTCGTCTCCAGGTACGTGGCAAGCGCCTCGGTGAACCAGTGCGGGATGCGGTTGCGCGTCTGCTCCAGCGTGACGGTGTGCACGTACTCATGGCGCAGCACCTCCAGCCAGTCGAAGCGGCCCAGGTGCTTGGACGGCGCGCCCTCGCGCGGCGCCTCCAGCGCGATCAGCGGTCCGGTGCTGGCCGCGATCGTGTGGATCCACGGCATGCCGGTGATGCGCACGCCGAAGCTCTTGTGGTCGGGATGCAGCTCGATGACGGTCTTGTGCGCCGGCACGTAGCCCAGCCAGTCGCAGACGCCCTTGCTCATGGCGTCCAGCGCGGCGGGCATGGCGCGCGCCACCACCTCGTCCTCGCCGGGCTTGCAGCGCACGACGAAGCGCTCGCCCTCGAACTGCTTCCAGCCCTCCAGCATGTCGACCAGCTTCAGGCTGTAGCGCGCGCGCTCGTCGAAGGGGTCCAGCTCGACCGCCTTGCGCAGCGCGGCCTGGGCCTCGGCGTCGCGTCCGGACTGCATCTCCAGCAGGCCCAGCTCGGCGACGGGCGTGCTCCAGCCCGGCGCGCGGCGCGCGGCTTCCGCAAGGATCGCGGCGGCGGCGTCGTATTGGCGCATGATCGACTGGAAGCGGCCGACCTCGTACGGGCCGAGCGGCGAGCCGGGCATCAGCGCGTCCAGTTCGGTCAGGCGGCGGGCCACGCCGGCGTTGTCGAAGCGCACGGCATCGGCGGCCGCGCGCAGGGCGAGCGCCATGCGGTGCTTCGGGAAGCGCGCGAGCAGCGCATCCAGCGCGGACGCGGCGTCGTCGGGCAGGCGGGCCTGCAGGTTGGCCTCGCCCTCCAGCAGCGGCGCCAGCGGGTGCTGCGGGTTGATCGCGCGCAGGTGCCTCGCGGCCAGGCGCGCGCCGTCGAAGTCGAAGGTGCGCAGCGCCACCTGGCCCAGGAGATGCAGCGCCTCGCCGTTGCGCAGGTCCAGCTGGAGCGCCTCGCGCAACGCGGCGACGCCGTCCTGGAATCGGTCCTTCTCGACCAGCAGCCGGCCCTCCAGGACGCGCGGCCGCGGGTCCAGGCGGTCGGCATCGCGCAGCCCGCCCAGCGTGTCCAGCATCGACTGCCAGTCGCGCGCGGGGCGGCCCTCGACGCGCGCGAGCAACGCGGTTGCCTCGACGGCGTCCATGCGCTCGTCGCGCGTGGCGCCGTCGCGGTCGCCGCGCTCCTTGCAGAGCAACGCGGACTTCGCGGCGTCGGCTGCGCGGCCCAGGTCCTCCAGCGCCATCGCGCGCACGAGCAGCGCGCGCGAACCGTCGGGGACGGCGAGGAGCGCAAGGGCCTCGTCGGCGCGGCCGGCGCGGACCAGCGCCTCGGCGCGCAGCGCGGCGGGCGCGGCGGGGTCGACGAGCGCGGGCGAGTCCAGGTTCCACATGGCCAGCGCGCCGCGGGCGCGGGCGGCGGGCGTGGTCAGGTCGCCGTCGTCGAAGATGCCGTGGCGCAGGCGCAGCGCGGCGCGCTCGGCGTCGGAGAGCGCGGCGCTCTGCAGCGCCATGCGCGCGGCGGGCGAGAGCTCGAGCGTGTCGGGGACGGCCTGTGCGGAGGCGCGCGGCGCGGCGAGGGACAGCAGCGCGGCAAGCGCCAGCGCGAGCGCGGCCGCCAGCGGGCGTGCGCGGTGCGCGGTCACGGCGCGCGCTCCGACGGCGCGGCGGGCGCAGCGGAGGCGGGCGTTGCGCCGGACGCGGGTGGCGGCGCAGCGCCGGGCGCGGGGGCCAGCGGGCGTTCGTCGACGCGCCACCCCGCGGTCGTGCCGTCGGCCAGCGCCAGCAGCGCGCGGTGGGCGTCGTCCAGGCCGGCGTTCACCTGCGGCGTGCGGAGCAGCACCACGGTGCGGCCGTTCTTGCGCGTGGCCTCGACGCCGATGGGCGCGAGGGTCTTCGCGTCGTACCAGACGGTCGCTTCGACCAGGTCGCGGTCGGCCATGCCGGGCTTCGGCTTCAGCCGGACGCCCGCGATCGGGCGCGCCAGCTTGCGCAGGCCAGGCGCGGCAGGCGCGTCGGCGAGCGAGGGCTCGAACCGCGCCTCGACGTCCGCGCGGCGCTGGCCGATCGGCAGCGGCACCGGGCCCTCGCCGGGCTTCAGCGGGTCGTACTGCTCGCCGGGCCGCGCCAGCTGCCTGCGGATCAGCGTGCGCTGCGTGAAGTCGGCCTCGGTCAGCCAGCCGTCGGCGTACAGGTATCGCACGGGCTTCGCGTCCATGCGTCCGGCACCGTCGATGAACTGCTCGAACACGACGGCGAAGCGGCGCGTCGCGGGCTTGCCCTCGTCCTGAACGAAGACCACCTGGCCCAGGCGGCGCTCGGTGTCGCCGGTGACGTCGTCGGTCGTCTCCAGCGTGACTGCGGACTGGAAGTCGCGGAGCGAGGCGCTGGTGCGCTCGACGGCGTCGAGCAGCGCGGCGGCGTTGGCGAAGGTCGCGGGCGCAGCGGCGGGCGGCGCGGCGGGCGCGGGTGCCGGCGCGGCGGGCGCGGCCTGCGCGGCGGACGCCGGCACCACGGGCGCGGGCCGCTCGCCATCCACGCTCGGCACCGCGGCGCACGCAGCGGATGCAAGCGCCAGGGCGACCAGGATCGGGTTCACGTTCATCACGCCTCCGGTACGCGGCGGTCTCATGCCTGGATCGGCACGCTTTCCACGATGTCCAGCCCGAACCCGTGCAGGCCGGGCATCGGCTTGGGGTGGTTCGTCAGGATGCGCAGCCGGGTCAGGCCCAGGTCGCGCAGGATCTGGCCGCCGACGCCGAAGAGCCGCGCGTCCATCGGCTGGCCGCCGGAGCCCAGTCCGTCGACGCGCGTGAGGTCGGGCGCATTGACGTCGTCGCGCTCGGGACGGCGGATCTGCGCCAGGCGGCTGGGCAGGTCGAAGCCGGTGCCCTCGGTGCGCAGGTAGACCAGCGCGCCTTCGCCGGCGCGCGCGATCGCGCGCAGGCTGGCACGCACGGTGTCCTGCCCGGCGGGTTCGCTCGAGTTCCAGCGCGCGCCGAAGACGTCGGAGAGGATCTCGCGCCGCTGCATGCGGACGAGGACGGGCTCGACCCATGTCTTCGCGCGGCCGCTCGCGTCGCGGGTGCCCACGCCGCCCGCGGTGATGGCGATGTGCGGCATCGCGTCGATCGGGCTCTCCCACGCGAACAGGCGGAAACGACCCTCGGGCAGCTCGATCTCGGTGCCGTCGAGCGGCTCGACGCGGCGCACCAAGGCCTCGCGCGCCAGGCGGTGCCGGATGATCTGCTCGACGCTGCACATGCGGATGCCGTGCTCGGCGCACATGCGCTCCAGGTCGGGGACGCGGGCCATCTCGCCGTCGGGCTTGACGATCTCGATGATCGCGGCCGCTGGGTGCAGGCCGGCCATGCGGCAGAGGTCGACGCTGCCCTCGGTCTGGCCGGTGCGGACCAGCACGCCGCCGTCGCGCGCGCGCAGCGGGTTGATGTGGCCCGGGCGCACGAAGTCGTCGGCGCGGACCGCGGGGTCCACCAGCATCTGGATCGTCTTCGCGCGGTCCTTGGCGCTGATGCCGGTGCCCACGCCGTGGCGCGGGTGGCCGTCGATCGTCACCGTGAATGGCGTGCCGCGCACGCTGGTGTTCGAGGCGACCTGCGGGTGAAGCTCCAGCCGGTCGCAGGAGGCGCCGTCCAGCGCCACGCACAGGTAGCCGCCGCCCACGCGCGTCAGGAAGTTCACGGTCTCGGGCGTGACGAACTCGGCCGCGACGACGAAGTCGCCCTCGTTCTCGCGGTCCTCGTCGTCGACCAGCACGATGACCTTGCCGGCGCGGAGGTCGTCCAGGATCTCGGGGATCGGGCTCAGGGGCATGCGAAAGGTGAAGGGTAGGCGAAGGAGGCCGCGCCCCGCAGGGGCCAATAGCATGTGGGCCCCGAAAGACCGTGGAGCCACGCCCATGAACCAGCCCGCCGCCGCACCCATCGCCGCCCCCGCCCCTGCCTCCGCCGAACGCCGACGCGTGCGCGAGGCCCTGCTGCTCGAGCTGACGCAGGTCCCCACCGCCGCGGGGCACGAGGACCGCGTGATGGCGTTCATCGACGCGTGGCTCGGACGCTTCGCGGGCCGCGTGACGGTCGCCCGCGACGACGTCGGCAACTACCTGGTGACGCAGCGACGCCACGACGGCACGCGCCCCCTGCTGCTGGCGACGGCGCACCTGGACCACCCGGCGTTCGTGGTGACGAAGGTGGACGCCGACGGCACGCTGCACCTGGAATTCCGCGGCGGCGTCAACGACCCGTACTTCGTCGGCGCGGCGCTCGAGCTGGTCGGGCCCGGCGAGGCGCGCGCGGAGGCCGTGATCGCGACGCTCGACGGCAAGGCGACGCCCTTTAAGACCGTGACCGCGCGCGTGAAGGGCGCGGCGCCCGCGTGGGTGGCGGCCGGCTGCATGGCGCGGTGGGCCTTCCCGCGCGCCGAGATCAAGGACGGCTGCATCCTGACCGACGCCTGCGACGACCTGGCGGCGGCGGCGGCGGCGCTGTGCGCGTTCGAGGAGCTGCTGGACGAGCCGGGTTGCGCGCACTTCGGCCTGCTGCTCACGGTGGCCGAGGAAGTGGGCTTCCAGGGCACGATCCACGCCGCGCGCAACGGCTGGGTGCCGAAGGACGCGGTGCTGCTGTGCCTGGAGAACTCGCGCAGCTTCCCGCACGATTCGCCGATCGGCGCCGGCGCGATCCTGCGCGTGGGCGACCGCATCAGCGTCTTCACGCCGGAGATCACCAACCGCCTCACGGAGGTCTTCTGGTTCGTGACGAAGCTGGACGCCTCGTTCCGCTGGCAGCGCAAGCTGATGCCGGGCGGCGCGTGCGAGGCCACCGCGTTCGCCGCGTACGGCTACCGCTCGACGTGCCTCTGCCTGCCGCTCGGCAACTACCACAACATGGTGGACATCGACGGCGTGGCCGCCGGCACCGCCGAGGCGAAGGTCGGCCGCGAGTTCGTCAGCATCGAGGACTTCCACTCGCTGGTGCGCATGCTCCACGTGGCCGCAACCCTGATGGACGCCCCGGCCGGCGAGCGGACACCGGACCTGATGGAGCGCCTGTACCGCGAGAAGTCGTTCGTGATGCGTAAATAGGGGACAGGTCCACCTGTCCCCGATTTCCGGCGCATAAATGTGGACAGGTGGACCTGTCCCCGATTTCATATCCTTCGCGGGATGCACGCCACCGCCGCCGCCGCCGCCGATCCCGCACAGCGCCTGGACCACGCGCTGCGCGCCGCGATTGCGGCCGTCACGGGCAATGCGCCCGCCGAGTGCGACCCGCAGATCCGCCCGAGCGGCAACCCGCAGTTCGGCGACTTCCAGGCGAACTTCGCCATGGCGCTGGCGAAGCAGCGCGGCACGAACCCGCGGCAGCTGGCGACCGACGTCCTCGCCAAGGCCGACCTCGCGGGCATCGCGTCGAAGGCCGAGGTCGCGGGACCGGGTTTCATCAACATCCACCTGGCAGCAGACGCACTGGCGTCCGCGCTCGACGCGTTCGACTCCCCGGCGCTCGGCATCGCACCCGCACAGGCCGAGTTCGCGGTCACGATCGACCTTTGCGGCGTGAACGTCGCGAAGCAGATGCACGTCGGCCACCTGCGCGCGACGATCATCGGCGACACGCTGGCGCGCGTGCACGAGCGCCTTGGCCGCAAGGTCTGGCGCGAGAACCACCTGGGCGACTGGGGCCTGCCCATCGCGATGACCCTGGCCGCGCTGCGCCGCGCCGGCGCGGAACTGGACCGCATCACGCTGGACGACCTGAACCGCGCCTACCGCGCCGCGCAGCTCGAGGGCCGCGACGACCAGGCCGGCATGACCGCCGCGCGCGCGCTGGGCGCCGGCCCGCACCGGATCGCCGAACTCGAGGCGCAGAACGCCGGCGCCGCCATGGCGCAGGAGGACGCGCGCGCCACGCTGGTGCGCCTGCAGTCCGGCGACCCCGTGCTGGTGGCCGAGTGGCAGAAGATCATCGACTGCACCATGCGCGAGGTCTTCGAGACCGCCGACACGCTGGGCGTGCACCTGACCGCCGACCACAGCCGCGGCGAGAGCTTCTTCCGCGAGAAGCTCGGCCCCACGGTCGAGGCGTTCGTGAAGGCCGGCCTGGGCACCGAGGACGACGGCGCGATCGTCGTGCGCTACCCCGACCGCGAGCGCCCGATGCTGATCCGCAAGCGCGACGGCGGCTTCCTCTACGCCACCACCGATCTCGCCGCGTGCCGCTTCCGCGTGCAGGAACTGAAGAGCGACCGCGTCGTGTACGTGGTCGACGCCCGCCAGCGCGACCACTTCAAGGACGTGTTCGACGCCGTGCGCATGATCGGCTGGACGAAGCTGGACGGCGGCCGCGAGGCCGAGCTGATCCACGTGCCCTTCGGCAGCGTGCTGGGCGCCGACAAGAAGCCGCTCAAGACGCGCAGCGGCGAGAACTTCACGCTCAAGGCGCTGCTCGACGAGGCGATCGAGCGCGGCACGCGCGAGGTGCGCGCCCGCAGCGCGAATCCGGACGCGCCGACCTCGGGCATGTCGGACGCCGAGCTTGCCGCGATCGGCAGCGCGGTGGGCATCGCCGCGGTGAAGTACGCCGACCTGGGCAGCGACGTCACGAAGGACTACGTCTTCGACCTCGACCGCATGGTCAGCTTCGAGGGCGACACCGGCCCGTACCTGCAGTACGCGCACGCGCGCATCGCGAGCATGCTCGCGAAAGC
>CANHFL010000052.1 GCA_947459855.1 Planctomycetaceae bacterium
CCCTTCGGTGCATGCTTCCCGAGCCACGCCTTCAGGTCGGACTGGTGCCGGTTGAACCCAAGCTGGTGCACGGCGTCGAGCAGCGCGGCCGCGTCGGCCTTCGCGGGGTCGACCGCGGCGTCGGCCAGGTCGAACGGCACGTCCACGTCGTCCTTCAGCGCGACCAGCTTCCGCGAGAGCGGCAGCACCCCCTGCTGCGCGGCGATCGCCTCGCCGGTCTTGCCCTTCACCTTGTCCAGGTTCGCGAGCAGCCCGTCCAGCGATCCGTACTCGGTGATCAGCTTCGCCGCGGTCTTGATGCCGATGCCCTTCACGCCGGGCACGTTGTCGACGGGGTCGCCCATCAGCGCCAGCATGTCGACGACCTGGGCGGGCCGCACGCCCTTCGATTCGAAGAGCTCCTCGACGCCGAGCGTGACGTCCGACTGCGGGTCGAAGAGCCGCGTCTTCTCGTCGACCAGCTGGCCGAGGTCCTTGTCGCGGCTGACGATGCGGATCTCGAGATCCGGGTGCGCGGCACGCATGCGGCGAACGACGGTCGCGATCGTGTCGTCGGCCTCGACGCCTTCCACGGCCAGCACCGGCACGCCCATCTGCCCCAGCAGCGCGACGCAGCGGTCGACCTGCGGGTCCATGTCCTCGGGCGGCGGCTTGCGGTGCGCCTTGTATTCGGGGTAGATCTGGCTGCGGAACGTGCCTTGGTCGCCGCTGGCGTCGATCACCACGGCCAGGAACTCCGGGCGGTCCTGCCGCAGGACCTTCAGGATCATGCCCAGGAAGCCGAACGTCATGTTCGTCGGCTCGTTGGTGACGGGGCTCTTCATCCCCGGCCGGATGGCGTGGTACGCCCGGAAGAACTGGGCGTGGCCGTCGACCAGGTAGAGCGTCGCCATGCGCGCCTCAGCCGCCCGCGAGCGCGGCCAGGCGCGCCTCGTACGCCGGTCCCGGCGTGACCGTGCGGCGGGCCATCACGGTGCGCGCGACCGCCATGAACTTCTCGAGGCGGTACTCGCGCTGGCCATCGTCGGTGCGCCAGGCAAAGCGGTCGACGCAGCCGGAGATCGCCTCGCCCGCGGCCCACATCGCGCCGGTGCCGATGGACGAGCCGGTCATGATGCGCGTGCCGATCGCGGTCTTCGCGTGGTCGCCCAGGATGCAGCCCATGAACTGGCGGCCGGTGCGCTCCAACGGGCCGTCGCCGCGCAGGCGCATGACGACCTCGCCGTAGGTGTTCAGCAGGTTGCTGTTGACGGTGCCGGCGCCCAGGTTCACCCACTCGCCGACGAGCGCATCGCCCAGGTGGCCGTCATGCGCCTTGTTCGAGAAGCCCTGGAAGATCGCGCTGCCGATCTCGCCGGCGGCGCGGCACTGCGGGCCCAGCGCGGTGCGCGCCTTCAGCACCGCGCGTTCGCCGACGATGGTGCCGGGGCCGACGATGCAGGGCCCGATGAGGATCGCGCCGTGGCGCAGCTCGGCGCCCGCGTCGACCAGGATCGGGCCGCCCGTGGCATCCAGGACGACGCCGGCGCCCAGCGTCGAGCTGCGGTGCAGGTGGATGCCGCCGCTCCCCAGCGCGGTGGCGTGCGCCGGCACGGTATCGGCGTCGCCGTTGCGCCAGCGCGACACGGTGGAGTCGATGTCGGCCGCCATCAGCGCGGCGAACCGCGTGGCGTCCAGGAGGTCCCAGGGGCGAGCCCAGAGCGCGGGCGCGTCGGTGGCGTCAAGGTGCACGCCGGCAGGCGCGGCGGCGGTTCCCTGCGCCAGCGCGTGCGCGAAGGCGGCGCAGGCAGCGCCGGACAGGCGCACGGCGACGATCGATCCGTCCGCCGCCTGAATGCCCTGCCCGGGCTTCAGGCCGTCGAGCCGCGCGGCGAGCGCCGGACCGAACGGCACGTGGATCCGGCCGTTGACGAAGAGCGCGTCGGCGGGCGCCGCGTTCGCGGGCATGCCGTGGCGCTCGGACACGACCGCGGCCAGTGCGTGCGGCACGGCAAGCCCCACGAGGTCCGCCAGCGCGCGGACGCGCTCGAGGAGCGTCCAGCCGCCCGTCCGCTGCTCGAACGACGCGCGGAGGTCCGAGAGCGGGCCCAGGTCGCCGCGGGCGTCGTCGAAGAGGATCGTGGGCGTGGTCCAGCCGGCCATGGTGCGTCCAGCCTAGCCGCCCGCCCGCGCGCTGCGGGGGTCGAACGCGAAGCGCGGGCCGGCGGTCGCGAACGCCCAGAGCCCGAGCGTCCGCTGCAGCAGCCAGCCCGCAGGCACGGCCAGCACCGCGGTCCAGAGCGCGTCCAGCAGGTCGGCGCCCAGCGCGCTGACGGCGCGGCCGCCGCCCCACAGCGGGTACTCGTCCGCGTAGGCCGCGCGCACGCCCGCGACCGCCAGGAAACCCAGCGAGACCAGCACCGCCACCACCGCGGCCGTGAAGGCGAGCGTCAGCGTGTTGCGGCGGTAGAGCCACGTACGCGTCTCCAGGACCACCCACGCCGCGCCCGCGTAGGCCAGCATGTGCGGACCCAGGATCGGCGCGGCGGCCGGGCCGTCCGCGCCCGCCACCAGCGCGGGACTGGCGACGTCGGCCAGCAGGCCCAGGACGAGCGCACCGCCGATCGCGGCCTCGCGCGAGGCGTAGAGCAGGACGAACGCCAGCAGCACCGGCACCAGGTGCGGCACGTGGCCCCAGACGGCGAAGGCGGGCATCAGCGCGGCGTCCAGCGCGGCGACCAGGATCGCGACCGGCAGGAAGACCCACCACCTCATGGCGTGCCCTTGCCCTTCTTGCGCGCGCCCGCCGGGGCCGCAGGCGGCGCGGTGGGCGCGGGCGGCGCCGCCTGCGCGGCGCCAGCGGCCGTCTTCACGGTGACCTTCGAGAGCCGCGCGGGGTCGAACTCCATGCGCACGGTGATGCGGCGCCGCAGCGGGTTCGAGTCGAGCGGGCCGACCGACTCCACCAGCCCCAGGCGCATGCCCTGCGCCGCGTGGGGCCAGCTGGCGTCGCTCAGGACCACGGCGTCGCCCGGCTTCACGGGCGCGTTCGACTCCAGCTCGCCCTCGAGCGTGCGGTCCGCCTTGGCGACCACCTGCACCAGGATGCCGTCCCGCGCGCCGGCACCGGCCGCGGGCTTCTCGGCGGGCACCGCCAGCGCGTCGATGCGCCCGGAGCGCCGGTCGTCCAGCGGGATCACGAACGAACGCCACGCCCCCACGCCGCCGGCGATCCGGCCAACCAGCCGGTTGCCGCCCGTGACCACGGGGTCGCCCTCGGCGATCCCCTGCCCACTGCCGGCGTCCAGGCCCAGGAGCCCCGGCGGACGGCCTGCGTTGCGCTCGACGACGGTCGCCAGGATCGGCCGCCAGCCGCCGCGGCGGTCACGCTCGACGACCTCGGACAGCTCGCGCAGCTGTGCCTCCAGGCGGTCGGCGCGCAGGCGTTCGGCGTCCAGCTCGCCCTGCAGGCGGTCGGCGCTTTCCATGGCGCTGCGCAGTTCCTCGGGGCGCGCGGGGTACGGGTCATCAGGGGCGCGCAGGCGGACGCGGACCAGCGAGAGCCCGTACGCCAGCGGCCGTGCAGGCAGCCACAGCAGCGTGCCCACGGCGGGCGTCCAGCCGCGCTGCCACGAGGCCGGCATCGCGGCCAGCAGCGCCGCCGCCCCCAGGGCGGCCGCGACCAGGCGTCGGGGCGTGAGCAGGGCCATGGCGCGTCAGGCGCCGTCGGCGTCCGACTCGAGCGTGTCCTTGAAGACGTCCAGGTTCTCCAGGTACTGGCTGGTGCCGCGCGCGACGCACGTGAGCGGGTCGTCGGCGATGCGCACGTCCAGGCCGGTGGCCGCATGGAAGACCTTGTCGATCCCGCGCAGCAGCGCACCGCCGCCCGCGATCGTCAGGCCGTTGTCCACCAGGTCGGCCGCCAGCTCGGGCTTGGCCTTCTCCAGCACGCGGACGACCGCCTCGGAGATGAGCTTCACCGGCTCGTCGAGGGCCTCGCGGATCTCGACGCTGGTGATCTCGACCTTGCGCGGCAGGCCGGTCTTCATGTCGCGGCCGCGGACGTCCATCTTGGTCTCGGGGCCCGTGGGCGCGGCCGAGCCGATCTCGATCTTGATGCGCTCGGCGGTCTGCTCGCCCACGAGCATGCCGTGGACGCGCTTCATGTGGCTGATGATCGCGTCGTCGAAGTCGTCGCCGGCCACGCGCAGGCTCTCGCACTCGGCGATCGCGGCGAGGCTGATGATGGCGATCTCGCTGGTGCCGCCGCCGATGTCGACGATCATGCTGGCGGTGGGCTCGCTGACGGGCAGGCCCGCGCCGATCGCGGCGGCCATGGGCTCCTCGACCAGGAACACGCGGCGCGCACCGGCACGCTCGGCGCTCTCGTACACGGCCTGCTTCTCGACGCTGGTGATGCCCGACGGGATGGCGATGACGACGCGCGGCCCGAAGATGCGGGAGCTCTTGCCGTTCACCTTCTTGATGAAGTAGCTGAGCATCGCCTCGGTCACGGCGAAGTCGCTGATGACGCCGTCCTTCAGGGGACGCACCGCGCTGATCGAGCCGGGCGTCTTGCCCAGCATGTCCTTCGCGGCGAAGCCGACGGCCTCGCCGTTGTTCAGGACGATGTTGGTGCCCTTGCGCACGGCGACCACGGACGGCTCGTTGAGCACGATGCCGTCGCCCCGGACGCAGACGAGGGTGTTGCAGGTCCCCAGGTCGATCCCCATGTCGACGCTGAAGAGGCGCGAGAGCCAATCGAATTCCATGGGCACGGCGGACGCTCCTTCCTGAAGCACTTCTGGGCCGCGGACTCCGCCGCGGCGACGGTCGGCAGGAACCGACCAAGCCGGAGGATAGCGAAAACACCGTTCCGCGCCGCCCCGCCGGCGCCCGGCACCCAGGAAAGCGACACGCCGCCGGACGATGCCGGCGGCGTGGAAGGTTGGCTTGGATGCGTGCCCGGGGCCGTCAGCGCTTGGCCGGGACGGGCTCGAACGGGCTGCCGCCCGAGGTGCCGTGCGCCTCCATGTTGCGCATGGAGACGATCGCGACGCCGGCGATGGCGACGAGGAGCGCCGCCACCAGCAGCGACGTGTAGACGTTCAGCTGGGGCTTGGCGCGCTTGACTTCGTTGGTCGGGAGGCTGGTCATCGGGGCGTTCCTGGGTCCGTGGCGGACGGTTGGGACGGCTCACTCACCCTTGCGGGCGATGGCGCGCTGGCCGGACTTGACCTCGCCGCGGCCCTGCGGGTCCTCGAGCTCGACGACGCCGACGGCGCGGTTGACGTCCACGGTCACGATGCGGAGGTTGCCGATGAAGTTCGAGCCGTCGGCCAGGGTCATCACCCAGCCTTCCTTGACGCCGTCGCGGCTGCCCGCGTTGATCTCGACCAGGGTCGAGTCCGGCTCGCGCTTGACGCTGATGACGGTGGCGCTCAGCGAGCGGTCGGCGACGACCGGCAGGCGCGCCGCGTCGGCGGTGGCGCCGGCGCGGGTGGTGGACGACGTGCCCTGCAGGGCCGCGTAGCGCGCGACCTCGGCGTTGGCGCGCTCCTTCTCCTCGGACGCCTTCTGGAACTGCTCCTGGAGCTGGCGACGCGCCGCGTCTGCGGTGTCGCGCTCGCCCTCGGCGCGGACCAGGCGATCCTCAAGGTCGACGCGGGACTTCTCGGCGGCCAGGTACAGGTCACGGGTCTTCTGCAGCTCGGCCTGCATCGCCTGGATCAGCGCGACCTTGGCCGAGTCGTTCTGGCCGTAGACGACGCGCTCGCCCTCGAGCGAGCTGATCTGCATCTCGAGCGCCTGCTTGTCGGCCTCGGCCTTGTTCTTCGCGGCGATCTCGGAGTCGCGCGACTGCGACGCCAGCGCGGCGGTCTTCTCGAGGCCGGCCAGCTTCGACTGCAGGCCGGTGACGCTCGCGTGGTAGCTGTCCTTCGCGGCGTTCAGGCTGGCCTGCTCGGCCTTGGCGGAGGCCTCGGCGGTGCTGGCGCGCTCCTGGAAGTTCACCTGGTTCACGGTGAGCACGGCCATGACCGGCACGAGCACCACGACGAGGAGCGCGACGAGGACGACGAGGATCTTGGTCAGGATGTGCACGGGGGTGCCTCAGGTCTGAGTCTGTCGATGGACGAACGGTCCCGGAGGGTCCAGACGGAGCCTTCCGGGTTTATCAGTACTACACGAACCCTATACGGACTGTCAACGGGGCGCGGTTGCGACCAAGATCGCCTTGGCCGCCACCAGCTGGACGGTGGGCTCCCGGTCGAACAGGACCCGCTGCAGGTCGGACACCCCGGCCGGGCCGAGCGCCCAGGCCACGGCCAGCGCCGCCTGCCCGCGGACCGAGGATTCCCGGTCATTCAGGTAGACGCGGCCCATCCGGCCGACTGCCGGGCGGTCCTGCGGGCTGATCTGCGCCAGGGCCACGGCGCAGCCGATCCGGATCTCCGTGGGCCGGGCGCTGATGCCGGTCGCGTCGATCAGGCGCATCAGGATGGCCCGCGAGCCGTCGTCCTTCAGGCGGCCGGCCTGCTGGGCGGCAAGGGCCGTGAACTCGGCCTGCTCGCCGGGAGCGAACAGCGCCGCGCGGATCGGCTCGATGCCGTCGGTCTCGCCCAGGCGGACCAGCGCCTCGGCGGCCTGCATCTCGGTGATGCGGACGCGCGCGGGGTTGACCTGGCGCATGCCCTTCCCGAGCGAGTCTCGGATCAGCGGCACGGCGCTCGTGTTGCCAAGCTCGCCAAGCACGAGGTAGGCGTTGGAGCGCACCTCGGGATCGTCGGAGCGCACCATCGCCGCGAGCGGCGTGGGATCGACCGGGCGTCCGAAACGCGTGAGCGCGTAGATCGCCGCCGCGCGCACGGACGGGCTCTCGTCCAGGAGGAGCGGCTGCACCTGGTCGGCGAAGTCCGCGCAGTTCGCGCGCGCGAGCGCCACGGTGGCGACGAAGCGCACGCCGCGGTTCTCGTCGGCCAGCAGCGGGCCCGCGACGGCGCGCAGGTCGGCGGGAGAGTTGATCAGCGCCTCGGCCGCGTTCGCGCGGAAGACCGCCACCTGCGAATGCGCGGCCTGCTTCAGCAGGTCGATC
>CANHFL010000053.1 GCA_947459855.1 Planctomycetaceae bacterium
GGTAGCGTCCGCACAGGACGGGCATGCCGGGGATGACCGTCCTGCGACCCCACGGGACCCCATTTGACCGCGATCCGAACCCTCGACCGGCCCGCCTCCACGCTCCCCTCCACGGTGCTGCTCCGTTACACGGTGCCGATCGCCACGGTCCACGTGCTGGCGCTGCTGGTCCTCTGGCCGGCGCTGTTCAGCTGGACGGGCGTCTTCGCCTGCATCTTCGGCGTGCACTTCTTCGGGCAGGCCATCACGATGGGCTACCACCGGCTGCTGGCGCACCGCAGCTTCGGCACGCCGCGGTGGTTCGAGCATGCGCTCGTGACCTTCGCGCTCTGCTCGCTCGAGGACTCGCCGGCCCGCTGGGTGGCAACGCACCGGATGCACCATGCGCACAGCGACGAGGAGGAGGACCCGCACTCGCCGCTCGTCACCTTCATGTGGGGCCACCTGGGATGGCTGCTGGTGCGCAACGAGCGCCTGCACCACCGCGCCAGCTACGAGGTCTACGCGCGAGACATCCTGCGCGACCCGTTCTACATGTGGCTCGAGAAGAAGCCGTGGCGTCCGCTCTGGTTCTACGCGGGCCAGGTGGTCGTGTACGCGGCGGCCTCGTTCTCGGCCGCGCTGCTGTGGACCGACGCGGTCGGAGCGGCCTGGTTCGCGGCAAGCGTCGTCGTCTGGGGCGTGTACCTGCGCACCGTCATCGTCTGGCACATCACGTGGAGCGTGAACAGCCTGACGCACATGTTCGGCTACCGCAACCACGGGACCGAGGAGAACAGCCGCAACAACTGGCTCGTCGGCCTGCTCGCCTCCGGCGAGGGCTGGCACAACAACCACCACGCAGACCCCGCGTCCTGCACCGTGCAGCACCGCTGGTGGGAGATCGACATGACCCACTGGCAGGTCCAGGCCATGCAGTGGGTCGGGCTGACGTGGGACGTGGTCCCGCCGAGGCACGTGCGCGCCGCCAGGGCGCGGGCGCATGCCGCGGTCGTGCGGATGGCCCAGGCCGCGAAGGGATCGGATGCTGCGCCGGCCGCGGCATCCGACGCGCCGCGCGCCACGGGAACCGCGCGGGCCGCGGTCGCTCAGTCCTCGGTGGCGTCCTCGGTCACCTGAGGCGGGCCGATCACGGCGCCGCCCACGCGAACCAGGTTCGACCCGCACTCGACGGCGACCTCGAAGTCGCCGGACATGCCCATCGAGAGGATGTCGAAGCGGTCGCCGCCGGCGCCGGAGGTGCGGATGTCCTCGAACATCTCGCGGCAGCGCTCGAACGTGGTGCGCGCGGCGTCCTGGCCGCCCTCGAGCGGCGCCATGCACATCAGGCCGCGGGCCTTCACGTTCACCATCGTCTCGATCTGGCGGATCAGGTGGCGCGCCGCACCCGGCGCTACGCCGTGCTTCGACGCCTCGCCGCCGACGTTCACCTCGACCAGCACCTCGACCGGCTTCTCGCGGCGGGCGGCGGCAACCTGGATGTCCTCGGCCAGGCGCAGGCTGTCCACCGAGTGGACCAGGCGCACCAGCTCGATCGCCTTCTTGACCTTGTTGCGCTGCAACGACCCGATCATGTGCCAGCGAACCTTGGGCGCGCTGCCGGAGAGCTCCTCGCGGCGGCGGCACCATTCGTCGATCTGCGCGGCCCGCTGCGTCAGCTGCTGCACGCGGTTCTCGGCAAGGTCGACCTGGCCCATCTGCACCAGCTCGCGGATCTGGTCGACGGAGCCGCTCTTGGTCACGACGCAGAGCATGACCTCCTCGGGGCGGCGTCCCGCGCGCCGCGCCGCGGCGGCGATGCGCGCCTTGACGTCCTCGTAGCGCTGCTTCAGCGTGGTCCCGTTCGCGTCCTGCGTGCCGGTGGTCATGCTCGGCAGGATACGGCGTGCGGCGGATGGGGCGGGTGCGGAGCCGTCAGAACAGCCGCCACCAGAACCGGCGGCGGGCGGGGTTGAAAGAGTTCGAGCGGTACACGCTGCGGGCAGGCAGCCATCCCCAGCGTGCCGCAAGCATGATGCAGGCGGCAACCGCCAGGACCGCAAGGATTCCCCACGCAAGCCCGGCGGCGGTGTAGGTGCCGTCACCCAGCGGGTACCGGAGCGTGTACCAGAGGCCCTCGATGCCATGGTGCTGCACGTTCACGGCCGCGCGCCACGCGAGGGCGAGGAACAGCCCCACCATGATCACGCCGACCACCGCCTTGGCGGTCGCTTCATGCTGCCACGCGAGCATGGTCAGGAGCGCCAACAGCGCCGTGCCTCCGAGCCCGATGGCGAGCGCGAACGCGATGGCCCTGCCGCGGCCCGGTTCGCGCGGCGGACCGCCGCGGGGAGAATCCCCCGAGGAACCGTACTTCGCAAGGAGTCGGCCGCCGATGTTCACGTGGCGGAGCGTAGCCGGGCGCACGGCGCGTCCGGTGCCGGCATGCCGCGGGAGGCGCGCGGCGGATCCCTATCCTTCGTTGCATGTCCACCATTCCCACCGGCGCCGCCCCCCGCAACGTGCCCTGCGTCCTGATCGTCCGCGACGGCTGGGGCATCAACCCGCACGCCGCCGAGCGTCCCGCCGACGCCACCCGCCTGGCACGCGTGCCCGTCTGCGACATGCTGGAGCGCGACTGGCCGCACGTGATGATCCGGACCAGCGGCGAGGACGTCGGGCTTCCCGTCGAGAACGGCCAGCCGGTGATGGGCAACAGCGAGGTCGGGCACCAGAACATCGGCGCGGGCCGGATCGTGGACCAGGAGCTGATGCGCATCACGCGCGCGATCCGCAGCGGCGAGTTCGCGCGGAACCCGCGGCTGCTGGCGGCGTGCGCGCGGGCGAAGGAGAGCGGCGAGGGCGGCCGGCCGCGCGCGCTGCACGTCATGGGCCTGGTGGGTGACGGCAAGGTGCACAGCGACTTCGGGCACCTGGAGGCGCTGCTGCGCCTGGCGAAGTCGCAGGGCGTCCCCGCGGACCGGATCTTCGTGCATGCGTTCACCGACGGCCGCGACACGCCGCAGCGGAGCGGCCTGCCGGTGGTCGAACGCCTGGAGGCCGTGCTGCGCGAGACGGGCGGGCGGATCGCGACGATCAGCGGCCGTTACTGGGCCATGGACCGCGACTTCCGCTGGGACCGCGTGCAGCGCGCGTGGGAGGCGATCCTGGGCCGCGCCGGCGTCGCGCGCGGGAGCGGCGCGGTGCAGGTGCTGCGCGACTACTACGCGGAGCCGTCGTCGCCCAACATGACAGGCGACGAGTTCGTGCCGCCCACCCGCCTGCTGGAAGGCGCCGGGGTTCCGAACGACGGCGATGCGGTCGTGTTCTTCAACTTCCGCGGCGACCGGCCGCGCGAGCTGACGATGGCGTTCGTGCTGCCGGACGCCGACTGGGCGAAGGCGAAGGGCGGTGGCTTCGCGCGCGACCCGCGCCCGCGCGACGTGCTCTTCACGGCGATGACGCGCTACGAGGAGGGCCTGCCCATGGAGGTCGCGTTCGACCGACCCGGGCAAATGCCGGACATCATGGGCGCGTGGATCGCGCAGCTGGGGCTGACGCAGTTCCGCTGCGCGGAGACGGAGAAGTTCCCGCACGTCACGTTCTTCTTCAACGACTACCGCGAGCAGCCGTTCCCCGGCGAGCGGCGGCAGCTGGTCCCCAGCCCCAAGGACGTGCAGACGTACGACCAGAAGCCCGAGATGAGCGCGCATGGCGTGCGCGACGCGGTGCTGGCGCGGCTGGCGGCGCCCGACTGCGAGCCGTTCATCGTCGTGAACTTCGCGAACCCCGACATGGTGGGCCACACGGGCAACCTGGACGCAGTGGTGCAGGCGTGCCAGGTGGTCGATGCGTGCGTGGGCGCGATCGTCGACGCGACGCTCGCCCGCGGCGGCAGCCTGGTGATCACCGCGGACCACGGCAACGCCGAGCAGATGAAGGACCCTGCGACGGGCGCGCCGCAGACCGCGCACACCAACTTCGACGTCGAGCTGTTCGTGGTCGGCGACGCCTTCCGCGGCGCGCGCCTGCGCGAGGGCGGCCGCCTGGCGGACATCGCGCCCACGATGCTCGCGATGATGGGCCTGCCGAAGCCGGCGGCGATGACGGGCACCTCGCTGCTGCCCGCATGAAAGCGCCCGCCCGCGGCCGGACGGCGCGCGGGCGGGCGGGGATGGCGGACGGGATGGGTGCGCCGCTCAGCCGTGGATCATGCGCCCCTCGGCGCCCAGCGCGGCCTCGTGCATCGACTCGGCCATAGTCGGGTGCGCGTGCATGGTGGCGATGATGTCGTCCACCGTGCCCTCGAGCGACTTGGCCACGCAGATCTCGTGGATCAGCTCGCTGGCGTTCTCGCCGATGATGTGGCCGCCCAGGATCTCGCCGTACTTCTTGCTGACGATGAGCTTCACGAAGCCGACGTTCGCGCCGTCGGCGATCGCCTTGCCGTGCGCCTGCAGGCTGTACTTGCCCACGCGGTACTCGATGCCCTTCTCCTTCGCCGCGCGCTCGGTCATGCCGACGCTGGCGACCTGCGGGTTGCAGTAGGTGGCGCCGGGGATCGCGTCGTAGTGGACGCCGGTCGACGCATGGCCGAACATGCGCTCGACCGCGACGATCGCCTCCTCGCTGCTGACGTGCGCCAGCCACGGCGGGCCGATCACGTCGCCGACCGCGTAGATGCCCGGCACGCTGGTCGCGTACGTGGCCTTGTCCTTCTTCTCCATGTAGTCGGTGACGATGTGGCCCTTCTCGGTCTTCAGCCCGAGCGACGCGTCGAAGAGGCCCTCGAAGCGGCCCGCGACGCCGATCGCCACCAGCACCTTCTCGGCCTCGATCGTGGACGACTGCTTCGTCGCCTGGTCCTCGATGGTGACCTTCGCGCCCTTCGCGGTCTTCTCCACCGCCTTGGTCATGCATCCGAGCTTGAACTCGATGCCCTGCTTCTGGAAGATCTTGAGCGCCTCCTTCGAGATCTCCTCGTCCTCGACCGGCATGATGCGGTCGAGCATCTCGACCACCGTGACCTTGGAGCCGAACGCGTTGAAGAAGTACGCGAACTCCATGCCGATCGCGCCGCTGCCCACGATCACGATCGACTCGGGGCGCGCGGGGATGGTCAGCGCCTCGTAGCTGCTGATGATGGTCTTGCCGTCCTTCGGCGCGAACGGCAGCTCGCGCGGCGCGGCGCCGGTGGCGATGAGCACCTTGTCGGCCGTCAGGATCACGTCATCCTTGCCCGCGGCGCCGGTGCCCTTGTAGTAGTCCTCGTCGGACTTCATGACCTGCACCTTGCACGGGCCGGACGCGGTCTTGCCGCCCAGGATCCTCGCGTGGCCCTGGACGTGCTCGACCTTGTTCTTCTTGAAGAGGAAGCCGATGCCGCCGTTCAGCTTGGCCGAGACGTCGCGGCTGCGGCCGATCACCTTCGACCAGTCGACCTTCACGGACTTCGGGTCGACCGAGAAGCCCATCTCGGCGCCATGCTGGAAGGCCTCGGTGTAGATGGAGGCGGCGTGCAGCAGCGCCTTGGTCGGGATGCAGCCCCAGTTCAGGCAGACCCCGCCCAGCTTGGAGCGCTCGACGCAGGCCACCTTCTTGCCCATCTGGGCCGCGCGGATGGCGCCGACGTAGCCGCCGGGGCCGCCGCCGATGACGATGAGGTCGAAGTGCTTGGTTTCGGCCATGGGGGTCTCCTCTTGGGGGTGAAAAATCCGCTCCGATTCCGCGGATTGGTTGGAAGCGGGGCGGAGAATCGTATGGTAGCCCCGGCTGGAACACCCTTGGGAAGCACGCCAGACCCCGTTCCGGAGCAGGAGTCCCCCCGCCGGCAGGCCCCCGACGCCGCCGACCTCGGGCTGTGGTCCTGGGACATGCGTTCCGGCGAGGCGTGGTTCTCCGCCGCGTTCCGCCGGCGGCTGGGCTACCCGAACGATGCCTTCGCACGCGGGATCGACGACCTGCGCACCGCGATGCACCCCGAGGACCTGCCCCGCTTCGAGCAGGCCGCGATGGCGCTGGCCACCGCGGGCACCCCGATCGACCTGGACCTGCGCATCCGCCGCCACGACGGCACCTGGGCCCCGTGCCGGCTCCGCGCCGAGGCCAGCGCCGACGCGCAGCAGCACGCGCTGGGCGCGCTGCTCGACGCGGGCACGCGCGGACGCGTGGCCGGTCCCGCCGGCCGCGCCCGTCCCGCCCGCGCCAGCCGCATCGCCGCCGCGCTGGACGACTCGTCGCTGACCGCGACCGAGTTCGCCGCTGCGAAGCGCGAGCTGGAGCGCCAGAACGCGGAGCTGCAGCGCGCGCGCGCCGAGGCCGAGGCCACCGCGATCGCCAAGACCGCGTTCCTGGCGAACATGAGCCACGAGATCCGGACACCGATGACGGCGATCCTGGGCTTCACGGACATGCTGGCCGATCCCGCGCTGGAACCCGACGAGCGCCAGGCGCTGACGATCGGCATCCGCCGCAACGGCGAGCACCTCCTCAAGATCATCAGCGACATCCTGGACCTCTCCAAGATCGAGGCGGGCGGCATGTCGATCGAGATCCTGCGCTGCGACCCGCGCGCGATCCTCGACGAGGCCGTGCAGCTGGTGGGCGCCCGCGCGCGCCAGCAGGGCTACCCGATCCGAGTCGAGTTCGCGCCGGACGTGCCGCAGACGCTGCGCACCGACCCGACCCGGCTGCGGCAGATCCTGATCAACCTGCTCGGCAACGCCGTCAAGTTCACGCAGTCGGGCCAGGTCATCGTGCACGTCGACTGCCCCGGCCTGCACGAGTCGCCCGCGACGCGGCGCGATCCCGAGCCGAGCGACGGGCCCGTCGCGCTGCACCGCGTCCGGTTCCGCGTGAGCGACACCGGCATCGGCATGAGCGACGTGCAGCTGGCGCGGCTGTTCCGCCCGTTCACGCAGGGCGATGCGTCGGTGCTGCGGCGCTTCGGCGGCACGGGCCTCGGGCTGGCGATCAGCCGGCGCCTGGCGCGCATGCTGGGCGGCGACATCGTCGCCACGAGCGTTCCCGGCGCGGGAAGCACGTTCACCGTCGAGATCGCGACCGACGCGCTGGCCGCAGGCTACGCAC
>CANHFL010000054.1 GCA_947459855.1 Planctomycetaceae bacterium
ATCCTCACCGTGACCTCGCAGCACGAACCCGCGCCGCCCGTGGCCGTGCACCCCTCGCTGCGGCACGCCACGCTCTTCGACGCGTGATTTCCGGCGCCCGGCCGCCCCCCCGGCCCGGCTACGATTCGCCGTCCCATGGGCGATCGCCTCACGCACGAATGCGGTCTCGCGCTGATCCGCCTGAACCGTCCGCTGGACTGGTTCCAGGCGCACCTGGGCGATCCGCTGTGGGGCCTCCGCAAGCTCTACCTGCTGATGGAGAAGCAGCACAACCGCGGCCAGGACGGGGCGGGCATCGCATCGGTGCGCCTGGACATGCCGCCAGGAGAGATGTTCATCGACCGCGTGCGCAGCGCCAAGCGCTCGCCCATCGAGCGGATCTTCGGCGATGTCCTGCGCCCCGCCACGCGCATGGACCCTGGCGAGCTGCTCCGCCTGCATCCCACCGAGCTCAAGCGCAGGATCCCGATGCTGGGCGAGGCCATGCTGGGCCACCTCCGCTACGGCACGCACGCGGGCAACGGCACGGACCTGTGCCACCCGTACCTGCGCCGCCACTCGGTGGCCAGCCGCAACCTGGCGCTGGCCGGCAACTTCAACCTCACCAATGCGCGCGAGCTCTTCGACCGCCTGGTCGCGCTGGGCCTTTCGCCTGTGGGCGAGGCGGATACAGGCGTGGTGCTCGAGAAGATCGGGCACTTCCTGGACCGCGAGCACGAGTTCCTGGCCGCGACCATGGGCCCCGGCTCCTTCCGCAACCTGGAGGGCGTGGACCTGGCACGCGCGGTCGCCGACGAGGTCGACCTGCAGCGCGTCCTGCAGCGCGCGAGCGAGGCTTTCGACGGTGGCTACGTCCTGGGCGGCCTGCTGGGCAACGGCGACTGCTTCGTGATGCGCGACCCCAACGGCATCCGCCCGGCGTTCTGGGTGGACCTGCCCGAGGCGACGGCCGTGGCCAGCGAGCGACCCGCCCTGGCAACCGTGCTGGGCGTCCCCGAATCGGAGGTCCGCGAGCTGGACCCCGGCCACGCGCTCGTGATGAAGCGCGGCCGCGCCGCGGCGATCGTCCCGGTGCTGGAACCGCGCACCCCGCGCAAGTGCACCTTCGAGCGCATCTACTTCAGCCGCGGAAACGACGGCGCGATCTACGAGGAGCGCAAGGCGCTGGGCCGCAACCTGGCCCGTCCGGTGCTGGACGCGATCGATTGGGACATCGAACGCACGGTCTTCGGGTTCATCCCGAACACCAGCGAAGTGGCCTACCTGGGCCTGCTGCAGGAGATGGAGCGCCTCTCCGCCGGACGCGCCGCCGACCGACTTTGGTCGCTCATCCAGTCCGGCCGGGCCACCGAGGCCGAGGTCCGGCGCCTGGCGCACCCGCGCATCCGCGCCGAGAAGGTGGCCACCAAGGACCAGCGCCTGCGCACCTTCATCACGAACGACCACGAGCGCAAGGACCTGGTCAGCCACGTCTACGACGTCACGCGCGGCACGGTCCGCCCAGGCGACACGCTGGTGGTGATCGACGACTCGATCGTGCGCGGCACGACGCTGCGAGAATCCGTCATCACGATGCTGGCGCGGCTGGAGCCGGCGCGGATCATCGTGGCCAGCAGCGCCCCGCCGATCATGTACCCGGACTGCTACGGCATCGACATGAGCCAGCTCGGCCGGTTCATCGCGTTCGAGGCCGCCATCGCCCTGCTGCGGGAGCGCGGCATGGAGTCCGTGATCGACGACGTCGAGTCGCGCTGCCGAGCGCAGGCGGACCTGCCGCCCGAGCGCATGCGCAACGAGGTGGGGGCGATCTACGCACCGTTCACCCTGGCCGAGATCAGCGCCAAGGTGGCGCAGCTGGTGCGCTCGCAGGCGCTGCGCTGGCAGGGCCGCATCGACGTCGTCTACCAGTCGGTCGAGGGACTGCGGTCCGCGATGCCAGGACACACGGGCGACTGGTACTTCACGGGCGATTACCCCACGCCGGGCGGCTACAAGGTGCTCAACACCGCGTTCCTGAACTGGCGGCGCGGGGATGAGCGGCGGGCCTACTGAGCCCCCAGGGGCCGCCCATCCGGGCACGAGGCCAATAAGTGTCGCCCCGGGCGGGCCATCGCCTGCACCCTTGCGGCGACGAGGAATTTGTGGTTCAATCCCCCGTTCCCCACCGCTCGGGCGGAGGGGCGTCGTCGATGACGGCGGCATCGTTCGCCGACCCATCGGCTCACCAACCAGCAACGGAAACCAGGTCCCTCGAATGGCTCGCTATCTCGGTCCCAAGGTCAAGCTCTCCCGGCGCGTCGGCGTTCCGATCGCCGACCTCCCGAAGCACACGGCGAAGCGCCAGCTCAACCCGCCAGGGCCGCACGGCCTGCGTGGCAAGCGCGCGAAGCCCTACGGCATCCGCAAGGACGAGAAGCAGAAGCTGCGCTACCACTACAACGTGCTGGAGCGCCAGTTCCGCCGTTACATGGAGGAAGCCGGCCGCACGAAGGGCAACACCGGCGAGGTGCTGCTGCAGCTCCTCGAGCGTCGCCTGGACAACGTCGTCCGTCGCGCGGGCTTCGTCCGCTCGATCTGGGCGGCCCGCCAGCTCGTGGCGCACGGCAACGTGCGCGTGAACGGCGCCAAGGTCGACCGCCCCAGCTTCTCGGTGCGCCCCGGTGACGTGATCACCGTCAAGGACAAGCTGCACAAGGTCTGCCGCGAGCAGATGGAGAGCCTGCAGGGCCACATCGTGCCGGGCTGGATCGAGGTCAACCCGGCCGAGCTCCGCGCCAAGGTGCTCACCATGCCGACCTCGGACCAGATCCCCTTCGACGTCAACACGAACCTGATCGTCGAGTTCTACCGCTGACCCGCTCGGGCACCCGCCGGGCCGACAGCCGAACGCCGAACCTTCCCGAAGCGCGCCCAATGGGCGCGCTTCGGTGCCTTTCGCGCACGTCCCTTCTTTGCCGTAGACTCACCGCTTCACATGGTCAAGAAGCTTCGCGAATACAACAAGCAGATCCTGGCGGGCGTCAGCGCCCTGCTCCTGGTCGTCTTCCTCGCCCCGACCGCGGTGCAGCAGTGCACCCAGTCGAACGCCAAGCCTTCGACGGTCTGGGCCACGACGAAGGACGGTTCCAAGCTGACGCTCGGCGAGCGCGAGGAGCTCCGTCCGCAGCTGGCCGTGCTCGAGGTGCTGGGCGACCCGGTCGCCTCGACGCTGGGTCTGGCCAAGAACCCCGATCACTGGTGGCTGCTGGTCAAGGAGGCGAAGGATGCGGGCCTCGTCGGCGGACCGTCCGACGGCCGCGCCCTGCTCGAAGGCCTGGCGGCACGCGCCAACCGCAAGCCGGAAGAGCTGCTCGCGATCCTCTCCGCGCAGTCGCGCCAGCCCGTGAACAGCGTGCTGACGACCCTGGCCGAACTCCGTGGCGTCTACCGCCTTGCGGAGCTCGTGACCGGCAGCGCGCGCCTGGGCGATGCCCGCGCACGGCTTGCCGCACGCGAACTGCTGACCGACGTCACCTGCGAGGTCGTGCCGATCGACGCGGCGCTGGTCGGTGACGCCGTCCCGGTGGCACCGCCCACCCCCGACCAGCTGGCCGAGGTGTTCAACGCCGGCAAGTCGAGCCTGGCGGGCGCGGGCCCCAACGGCACCGGCTACAAGCTCCCCGACCGCATCAAGCTGGAATGGCTGTTCATCGCGGCCCCCGAGGTCGCGCGCTCCATGGCGTCGGATCCCGCACTCGGCCAGGTCGAGCTGCGCAAGGAATTCCTGCGCAACCCCACCGCCTACGGCGCGGCGGCCGGCGAGGCGTCGCCGAACTTCGACCAGTACAAGGACAAGGTCCGCGATGCCGTGCAGCGCCGCCTGGTCCGCGAGCGCGGCGAGCGCATCGCGGCCGCCGTGCGCGAGTGGAACCGCGCCGCGACGAAGGACTTCCCCGTCGAAGGAGGCGTGGTCAAGCTGCCCGCCGACTGGCGTGAGCGCGTGCCGACCTTCGCCAAGCTGGCGGAGGAACTGACCAACAGGCTCGCGCTGCCGCTGCCCCGCGTCGACTCGTCCGGCCCCAACTGGATGACCCCGGCCGACCTCGACGCGAACGTGTTCCTCGGCAAGGCGACGACGTCGGAGTTCGGCCAGCCCCAGGCGCTCTCGGCGCTCGTGAAGGGGCTGCGGGAATTCGACGCGGATTCGCGCATGCCGCTCCAGGCCGGCATCGTCGGCCCGATGCTGGTCACCCCGAACGACGACATGATCATCTGGCGCGTCACGGAGGCACAGCCGTCGCACGAACCTGCCGCGCTGGACGAGGTCCGCGACCAGGTGCTCCTCGACGCCACCGCCAAGCTGCGCTACGCGGAGCTTGCGAAGCGTGCCGCCGAGATCCTCGCCGCCGCCAACAAGGACGGCCTGGCCGCGGTGGCACGCACGTATGGCACCACCGTCGAGAACGCCACCGGCGTGCACCTGGCCGACCCGAACATCCTGCGCCAGTTCGGCGCCCGGTTCGCGGGATCGCTCCCGAAGGCAGGCCAGGACGCGGACGCGATCCGCGCCGTCGTCGCGAAGGCCGCCACGCTGCCCTCGGACAAGCCGATCGCCTCGGTGCCCGACGCGGACCGCACGTTGGCGGTGCCCGTCGAGAAGCGCCTGGCGCTTCTCATCGCGCGGATCACCGAAGTGAAGCCGCTGACCATCGAGGACTACCAGGAGTTCGGCCGCAGCGGCCGCCTGCAGGCCGCGCTGGACCAGGACGACACCCGCGTCGACCCGATCAAGGTCCTCTCGGCCGAGGCGACCGAGAAGCGCCTCGGCTTCGTGCGCCTGAACCCGCAGGGCCCGGACCGCGTGGCGCCCACGGACGCCCCGGCCTTCTGATCCGTCCCACCTGGAACGCACCATGACGACGCCCACTCCCCCCGCCGCACCCGAGGCGCTTCCCAACATCGCCTACGACCTGTTCGCGAAGCTGGACCTGCGCGTGGCGACCGTCGTCAAGGCCGAGCCGCACCCGAACGCCGACAAGCTGCTGAAGCTCACGCTTGACGACGGCACCCCCGCGGGCCGCCAGGTGTGCGCAGGCATCAAGGCCTGGTACGCCCCCGAGCAGCTGGTGGGCAAGCAGGTGATCATCGTCGCGAACCTCGAGCCCCGCATGCTGCGCGGCGAGGTCAGCCAGGGCATGGTCCTGGCCGCGAGCGACCTGAAGGAAGGCGTGACCCCCGCCGCCGACGCCAAGCCCGGCGCCGAGGAGCGGGACGTGATCGTCCTGACGGTCGCGAAGCCGGTCAAGGCCGGGTCGAAGGTGAGCTGACGCGCGGCTGCGGGCGCGTGCGGTCACCGCGCACGCCGCCCTAGACCCCCACCGCCGCCGCATCCCGATCGCTGAGCAGCCCGCCGTCGGCACGCGGCTTCACGGTGCCGTCGCGCTTGCGGCTGCGCTCGCAGCGGGGTTCCTCGCGGAGGTCGACGACGCGCACGGCGGTCGCCGCGGGGTCAAGGGTGACGCGGCTCACGCCCATCAGATCGGCCAGGTCCGCGGCGAACGGCCGCAGGTCGCCCGTGGCGTCCGGCAGCACCAGGCCGGCGTCCATCGGATTCTCGATGCCCGTGGCCTTGGCCTCCTCGAGCGCCTTGAGCGCGGCCTCGCGCGCAGCGAACGCCGCCGGCCAGCCGGCCGCCGCGGTGAACGCGACGGGGACGTGCTTCTCGAAGACGACGTTGCGGGCGTCCTCGCCCTTCAGCGCGCGCCAGGCCTCGTCGGCCGTGTGCGGCAGCACCGGCGCCAGCAGGCGGATGAGGCCCTCGGCCACCGCCAGCATCGCGCGCTGCGTGGCGCGTCGGCGCGGGCTGTCGGCGCGGTCGCAGTACAGGCGGTCCTTGGTGGCGGCGAACCACTCGGCGCTGAGCGTCGCGTTGCAGAAGTCGAAGAGCGCGACGTGCGCATCGCGGAAGTTCGCGTCGCGGTAGCACGCCCGCACGGTGGCCTGCACCTTCGCGAACTCGCCGAGCGCCCAGCCGTCGACCGAGTCCGGGTCGGTCTTCGCCAGCTGCGCGGCCTCGTCGGCAGCCGGCACGTAGTCGTACAGGTTGCTCAGCAGGTAGCGCAGCGTGTTGCGCACCTTGCGGTAGCCGTCGCCCGCCGACGCGAAGAAGCTCATGTCGACCTTGATGTCGCCCTCGTAGGGGACGCTCGAGACCCACCAGCGGCAGACCTCGGCGCCGACCTGCTTCAGAAGCTCCTCGACCTCGATGGTGTTGCCCAGCGACTTGGACATCTTCTTGCCGTCCTTGTCGACGATGAAGCCGTGGGTCACCAGCGCCTTGAAGGGCGGCAGGCCGGTCGCGCCCAGCGCGGGCAGCAGGCTCAGCTGGAACCAGCCGCGATGCTGGTCGGAGCCCTCGAGGTACAGGTCGGCCGGATAGCCCAGGCCGCGCTCGCGCAGGACGGCGTTCCAGCTGGAGCCGGACTCGAACCACACGTCGAAGATGTCGTAGAGCTTGACCAGGCCTGCGACGTCCACGCCCTTCGGCGCGTCGGGATCGGCGGCCGGGTTCCAGTGGGCCAGCAGATCGGCGGGACCCTCGGTGAACCACGCGTCGCTCCCCTTCTCGCGGAAGCGCTTCGCGACGGCGCGCACCGTCGCCGGGGTCAGCAGCACGCCGCCGTCCGCGGTGCGGAACGCCGGGATCGGCAGGCCCCACGCGCGCTGGCGGCTGATGCACCAGTCGGGCCGGCTCTCCAGCATGCCGCGCATGCGGTTGCGCCCCCAGGCGGGGACGAAGTCGATGCCCCCCTCGGCGCTGCCCTTGCCGGTCGCGTCGAGCGCCAGCGCACGCAGGCTCTTGCCGTCGCGCTTCGTCGCACGGTCGACGCCGATGAACCACTGCTCCGTGGCGCGGAAGATGACCGGGGTCTTCGAGCGCCAGTCGTGCGGGTAGCTGTGCGTGAAGACGTGGTCGTGGTACAGGTGGCCGCTCCGGCGGAGG
>CANHFL010000055.1 GCA_947459855.1 Planctomycetaceae bacterium
AGCAGGTCGCCGACGCCCGCGTGCAGGGGGTCCTGTTCAGCCTGCACATGAAGGCCACGATGATGAAGGTCAGCGACCCGATCATCTTCGGCCACGCCGTGAAGGTGTTCTTCAAGCCCGTGTTCGAGAAGCACGGCGCGGTGCTGGCGAAGGCCGGCGTCGACGTGAACAACGGCTTCGGCGACCTGGTCGCGAAGATCGCGTCGCTCCCCGAGGCCGACCGCAAGGCGATCGAGGCCGACATCCAGGCGGTCTACGCCGCCGGCCCGGCGATCGCGATGGTCGACAGCGACAGGGGCATCACCAACCTGCACGTGCCGAGCGACGTGATCGTCGACGCCAGCATGCCAGCCATGCTGCGCGAGGGCGGCAAGATGTGGAACGCGCAGGGCAAGACCCAGGACGCGAAGGCGGTCATCCCCGACCGCAGCTACGCCGGCATCTACCAGGCGGTGATCGACTTCTGCAAGGCGAACGGCGCCTTCGACCCGCGCACCATGGGCAGCGTGCCGAACGTGGGCCTGATGGCGCAGGCGGCCGAGGAGTACGGCAGCCACGACAAGACCTTCGAGATCAAGGCCCCGGGCACCGTGCGCGTGGTCGACGCCGCCGGCACCGTGCTGCTGCAGCACGCGGTCGAGGCGGGCGACATCTGGCGTGCCTGCCGCGTGAAGGACGCCGCCGTGAAGGACTGGGTCAAGCTGGCCGTGACGCGCGCGCGCGTCTCGAGCACGCCGGCCGTCTTCTGGCTGGATGCCAAGCGGCCGCACGATGCCGAGCTCCTGAAGAAGGTGCACGCGTACCTGGCCACGCACGACACGAAGGGCCTGGACATCCGCGTCCTGGAGCCCGCCGCGGCGTGCCGCCACAGCCTGGAGCGCATGAAGCAGGGCCTGGACACCATCTCGGTGACCGGCAACGTGCTGCGCGACTACCTGACCGACCTCTTCCCGATCCTGGAGCTGGGCACCAGCGCCAAGATGCTCTCGATCGTCCCGCTGATGAACGGCGGCGGCCTCTTCGAGACGGGCGCGGGCGGATCGGCCCCCAAGCACGTGCAGCAGTTCGTGGCGGAGAACAGCCTGCGCTGGGATTCGCTGGGCGAGTTCATGGCGCTGGCCGCGAGCTTCGACCACCTGGCGCAGCGCACGGGCAACGCCAGGGCCGCCGTGCTGGCCGAGACGCTGGACGCCGCCACCGGCGAGTACCTGCGCAACAACAAGGGCCCGGCCCGCAAGGTTGGCGACCTGGACAACCGGGGCAGCCACTTCTACCTGGCGCTCTACTGGGCCCAGGCGCTGGCCGCGCAGAAGAAGGACCCCGCGCTGGCCGCGCATTTCGCGCCGATCGCCGCCGACATGACCGCGAACGAGCAGAAGATCGTGGCCGAGCTGAACGGCGCGCAGGGCAAGCCGGTCGACATCGGCGGCTACTACCGCCCGGACGCGCGCAAGGCGTCCGCCGCGCTGCGCCCCAGCCCGACGCTGAACGCGATCATCGGGCAGGACGTGGCCGCGGCGGTCTGAGCTGGCTGGCATGCGTCCCAGCCTTGCCGTCGCTGCCTGCCTCGCCGCGCTCGCCGGCGCGATGTCCGTCCATGCCGACCGCATCGTCCGTCCGCTCAACGACGGCTGGCAGCTGTTCCGCGCCGACGTCTCGCGGTTCGACGAGGCCACCAACTGGACCCCGGTGACGCTGCCGCACACGTGGAACGCCACGGACGCCGAGACGGGCAGCGGCTGGTACGCGGGCATCGGCTGGTACCAGAAGGACCTCGGCACGATGGACGACGCCGCCGGCCGGCGCGTCGTGCTGCGTTTCGAGGGCGCCGGCAGCGTCGCCGAGGTCTTCGTGAACGGCACGCGCGTCGGCGAGCACCGCGGCTCGTACGGCGCGTTCGCGTTCGACGTCACGGACTCGATCGCGGTCGGCAAGCCGAACGTGGTGCGCGTCAAGGTCGACAACCGCGCGCGTCCCGACGTGCTGCCGGTCAATGACTACCTGTTCACGATCTTCGGCGGCCTGTACCGCCCGGCCTCGCTGATCCTGCAGGACCCGGTGCACATCACGGCGTGCGACCACGCGTCGAGCGGCGTGGTGCTGGAGCAGCGGTCGCTGGACGGTGCGCACGGGCGCATCGACGTCACGGCGCGGTTGCGCAACGCGGGGCCGCGCACGTCGAACGTCGAGCTGCGGGTGAACGTGCTGGACGCGCAGGGCGCGGTGGTGGCGTCCGAGGCCCGCTCCATTGCGCTGCCGCCGGGCCCGGTGCAGGCTCACGCACTTTCCGTCGACGTGCCCGCGCCGCACCGCTGGCATGGCCGGCGCGACCCGTACCTCTACCGCTTCGCCCTCGAGCTTCGCGCCGGCGGCACGCTGCTGGACACGGTCACCGAGCGCTGGGGCTTCCGAACGTACGAATTCGACGCGCGCCGCGGGTTCATCCTGAACGGCGAGCCGTACCCGCTGCACGGCGTCTGCCGCCACCAGGAGCGACAGGGCAAGGGCAACGCGCTTTCCGAGGCCGACCACGCCGCCGACATGGAGCTTGTGCGCGAGATCGGCGCGACCACGGTGCGGTTCGCGCACTACCAGCAGTCGGACACGATGTACCGCCTGTGCGACGAGCTGGGGATCCTGGCATGGGCCGAGATCCCGTTCGTCAACACCGTCACGGGCGAGGAAGCCGCGAACGCGCGCGAGCAGCTGGTGGACCTCATCCGCCAGGCTCGGAATCATCCCTCGATCTTCGTCTGGGGACTGCACAACGAGGTCTACGGCAAGAAGGAGACGGACGTCGCGCCGGCGCTGACGCGCGAGCTGCACGACCTGGCGAAGCGCGAGGACCCGTGGCGCCCGACCATCGCGACGACCGGCGCCGGCGACCCCGTGCAGACCGTGACCTACATCGCCGACCTGCAGGGCGTGAACCGCTACTTCGGCTGGTACAGCGGGAAGGACCCCGCGAAGCTCGAGGAGTGGATCGTGCGCATGAACCGCGAGCGACCCGACAACCGGATCTCGCTCAGCGAGTACGGCGCCGAGGGAAACGTGGCGCAGCAGGCCGACGCGATCCCCGACCCATTCCCCGACCCCGTGAAGGGCCAGTTCTATCCCGAGATCGTGCAGACCCGCCTGCACGAGGTGCAATGGGCGATCCTGGAGCGGCACCCCGAGATCTGGGGCACGTACGTCTGGAACCTGTGCGACTTCACCGTGCCGCTCTGGAACCGCGGCGGCGTGCCGGGCCGCAACATGAAGGGCCTGGTCACGTACGACCGCGCCATCAAGAAGGACGCATTCCACTGGTACCGCGTGAACTGGAGCACGGCCCCCGCGGTGCACGTGGCGGACCTGCGGATCCCGCGGCATGCCGGCAAGGCGTTCGACCTGCCCGTCTACGCGAACCGCCCCGACGTCGAGGTCCGCATCGACGGCACGCTGCTGCCGGCGCTGGAGCGCGGCGTGAACGACCGCCACTTCTGGGCGCGCGGCGTGGCGCTGGCGAAGGGCACGCACCGCGTCGAGGCGCGCCTGCCGCTGCCCGACGGGGAGCCGGCCGTGGCCTTCGCCGGCGAGATCGTGGTGGGCGACTGACGTGCGGGAGGGGCTCGCGATCGTCGGCCTCTGCATCGCGGCGGCGGTGGCCTACGGCCTGGTGCACGACCAGGTGACGGTGCGGCTCTCGCTGGAGTACTTCACGGTCCTGCACCCGCACGTGGTGGACACCGAGTCGCCCACCGTGCTTGCGCTGGTGTGGGGCGTGATCGCGTCGTGGTGGATGGGTGCGGCGCTGGGCGTGCCGCTTGCCGTTTGCTGCCGCAGCGGGCCGGGCGCGAAGCTCGGCGCGCGCGAGGTCGTGCGCCCGGTGCTCATGGTGCTGGCCGTGATGGGCGTGGGCGCCGCGGTCGCTGGCACCGTGGGCTGGTGGCTCGCCGCCGGCGGCCGCGTCCCCGCGAACCATCCCGACGTGCCGCCCGAGCGGCAGGTCGCGACCGTGGCCGTCGCGTTCGCGCACATCGCGGCCGAGTCGATCGGCGTCGCCGGCGGCTTGTTCCTGTGTCTGTGGGTGGTGGTCCGGCGGATGCGGCTGGATGCCGCCGCCGCAGGGAAGCGCTAGCCGACCGACGCCAGTTCCGGAACCACGGTGGTTTCCGGGACCGATTCGCCGCGTTCGAAGCAGGTGACGTTGCGGATCGTCGCCTCGGCGATGTCGCGCAGCGCCTCGTGCGTCAGGAAGCCCTGGTGCGCGGTCACCAGGACGTTGGGGAACGCCAGCAGCCGCGCGAACACGTCGTCGGCCACGATGCCGTCGGAGAAGTCGCGGAAGAAGATCGACGCCTCGGCCTCGTAGACGTCGATTCCCAGCGCGCCCAGCCTGCCGGACTTCAGCGCCTCGATCGCCGCCCGCGTGTCCAGCACAGCGCCGCGCGCCGTGTTGACCAGGATCGTGCCGTTGCGCATGCGCGCCAGCGCGGCAGCGTCGATCAGGTGACGGGTGTCGTGCACCAGCGGGCAGTGCAGCGTGACGGCGTCGCATCGGTCAAGCAGCTCGACCAGCGGCACGTAGCGCACGCCCATCGCCTTGCATGCGGCGGACGGCACCGGGTCCGTGGCCAGCACGTGGCAGCCGAAGCCGCGCAGGATGCCCGCCATGCAGGTGCCGATGCGCCCGGTGCCCACGATGCCCACGGACTTGCCGTGGAGGTCCATCCCGACCAGCCCTTCCAGCGTGAAGTCCTGGCGCCGGACGCGCCCGGCGGCCCGCACCAGGCGGCGGTTCAGCGCAAGGAGCAGCGCCATCGCATGTTCGGCGACCGCGTGCGGCGAGTACCCGGGCACCCGCATGACGGTGATCCCCAGGCGCGCCGCCGCGCCTGCGTCCACGTGGTCCCGCCCCGTGCACCGCAGCGCCACCAGGCGCACGTCGGCCACCCGCAGCGCGGCCAGGGAGGCCGCGTCCAGGCGGTCGTTCACGAACGCGCATACGGCGCCCGATCCGCGCGCGAGCAGGGCAGTGCGCTCGTCGAGCGTCTCGTCGCGGAAATCAAGCTGGTGCCCGGCCACGGCGTTCGCGGCCTCCAGCGCGCGCTGGTCGTACCGACGGGTGCTGTAGACGGTGACCCTCATCCCGGGGCGCTCCCCGGCACCTCGACCGGCGGCTGGGGCATCGCGGCCAGCCGGCGGGCCACGCCCGGCAGCGAATCCGCGTTCAGCGACATCGAGTCGATCCCGATCCGCGCCAGCCACTCGGCGAACTCGGGGTAGTTGCTGGGTGCCTCGCCGCAGATGCCGATCTTGCGCCCGTTCGCGTGCGCAGCGTGCACGGCCCACTCGATCACGCGCCGCACGCCGGGGTCGCGCTCGTCGAACATCGGCGCCAGGATGTCCGAGTCGCGGTCGATGCCGAGCGTCAGCATCGCCAGGTCGTTGGACCCGATGGAGAAGCCGTCGAAGAGCGCGGCGAACTCGCCTGCCAGCACGACGTTGTTGGGGATCTCGCACATCACCCAGACCTGCAGGCCGTCCTCGCCGCGGCGCAGGCCGTGCAGTGCCATCTCGTCCAGGACGCGCCGCGCCTCGCCGAGCGTCCGGCAGAAGGGCACCATCGCGGCCAGGTTGGTCAGGCCCATCTCGCGCCGCACGCGCCGGATGGCCGCGCACTCCAGCGCGAAGCCGTCGCGGTAGCGGTCGTCGTGGTAACGCGAGGCGCCGCGGAAGCCGATCATCGGGTTGTCCTCGTGCGGCTCGAAGGGCGCGCCGCCAAGCAGGCCGGCGTACTCGTTGGTCTTGAAGTCGCTGAACCGCACAAGGACGGGCCGTGGGTGGAACGCCGCCGCGATCTGGCCGATGCCCTCGGCCAGCTGGTCGATGAAGTACGCCGCGGGCGTGGCATGCCCGGCGGTCCGGTGCACGATCTCTCGGCGCACCGCTGGGTCGGTGACGCGCTCCGGGTGCGCCAGCGCCATCGGGTGGATGCCGATCCGGTTCGAGACGAGGAACTCGATGCGCAGCAGGCCGACGCCCGCGCACGGCAGCTGGCAGAGCCGGAATGCCTGCGACGGATCGGCCACGTTGAGCATCAGCGGCACGCGGGTGCGCGGCATGGTGCGCGGGTCCAGTTCCTGGCGCGTGAACGGCACCCGGCCGTCGTAGACCGCGCCGACCTCGCCGCCTGCGCACGAAACGGTCACCTCGCGCCCGTCTCGCAGGGCGGCGGTGGCGTCACCCGTCCCCACGACGCACGGCAGGCCCAGCTCGCGCGACACGATCGCCGCGTGGCACGTCCGGCCGCCGTGGTCCGTCACCACGCCCGCGGCTCGCCGGAGCACCGGTTCCCAGTCGGGATCGGTCATCCGCGCGACCAGCACCTCGCCGTCTCGGAACGCGGGCAGGTCCTCCTTGGAGCGGATCACCCGCACCGGTCCTGCGCCGATGCGCGTTCCGACGCTCTTGCCGGTGACCAGCGGCCGCGGGGATCCCTGCAGGCGGAAGGACTCCAGGACGGGACCGCGGCGCGAGTGGACGGTCTCGGGACGGGCCTGCAGCACGAAGAGCTGGCCGGTCCGGCCGTCCTTCGCCCATTCCAGGTCGACGGCGGGCGCCTGCCCGGGTCGCACGCCGTGGCGGGACGCCATGTGGTCCTCGACCAGCATGCCCCAGCGCGCCAGCTGCAGCACCTCGTCGTCTGTCAGCACCAGGCGTTCCTGGTCGGCGGGCGGCACCGGCACCTCCAGCACCCGTCCCGCGACGTCCGAGGGCTCGGGTGCGTAGACCAGCTTCACCAGCTTCCGCCCCATCGCGCGTCGCAGGATCGATCGGTGGCCGGCCTTCGCCGTCGCCTTGTGCACGCACCATTCGTCGGGGCTCACGCGGCCCTGCACGACCGTCTCGCCAAGGCCCCACGAACCGTCCACCAGGA
>CANHFL010000056.1 GCA_947459855.1 Planctomycetaceae bacterium
CCAGCGCGTGCGCTGGACGGTCTGGTCCGGCGCGGCGCTGGCGGTGGTTGGGCTCTTCTTCCTGAGCCTCTACGACCCCGCGTCGGGTCGCATCGAGCTGGGCAGCGGCGACGCCTGGGTGCTGGCCTGCGCCTTCGCGTGGTCGGTCCACGTGCAGGTGATCGGCTGGGCCGCGCCGGACGCGGACGCGTTCGTGATCAGCGCGCTGCAGTTCGGCGTGACGGGCGTCACGTGCCTGGTCGGCGCGGTGGTGCTGTCCACGGCGTTCGGCGGCCACGAGTGGGGCGCGCGCGAGGCGTTCCGCTGGGACGGCTTCACGGCCGCGCTGGGCCCGCTGGCGTACGCGACCGTGCTCTCGACCTGCGTGGCCTTCACGCTGCAGGTGGTGGCGCAGGCCAGCGCGCCGCCGGCGCATGCAGCCATCCTCCTGAGCCTGGAGAGCGTCTTCAGCGCGCTGGCCGAGGCCGCCGTGCTGCTCCTGGGCTGGACCACGATCGGCGCCCCGATGACCGGCTGGAAGCTGCTCGGCTGCGCGCTGATGTTCGCGGGCGTGGTGGTCAGCCAGCTGCGGCTGGGGGGCGGGCGGCGGGACGCGGTGCCCGGCGCCACGGCGCCCGGCGGGTCCGTGGCCTGACGCCGGCTCCTATACTCCGCGTCCCATGGCCCTCGAGACGACCGCCTTCGCCCCCGGCACCCGCGTGCGCGTCACGCAGCAGATCCCCGCTGTCCGCCGCACCGCCAGCACGACGGTTGAGGGCACCGTGGTCCGCTACCGCCAGTCGAAGACCGGCAGCTGGTTCGCCCACGGCCTGCACGACAAGCTCTGGCTGGACCGGTTGGAGCTGCGCAAGGACGACGGCGAGGTCGTGGTGCTGAACCTCGACCAGTACTCGGTCGTCCAGAGCGCCTGAAATTGGGTTCGGGATATCCCGAACCTATTTCCCCGCCGGCTCCACCGTCACCCGCGTCATCTTGGATCGCCAGGCCTCGCCCAGCTCGCGGCCGATGTAGTCGTTGACGCAGGCCACGGACAGGCGCTCGAAGCCGGCCGCGCTCTCGGCCAGGTCCATCGGGCGGCCGATCCGGTGCACCTGGCTGGCGATCGCCATGGCGCGGGCCGACGAGCTTTCGCCGCTCATCACCAGGCCGCTCTTCGCGCCGATCAGCGCGTCGGCGAATTCCTGCGCGGTGATGCCCTGCTGCAGGCGCTCCAGCTCGCGCTGGATGCACTCCAGCGTGGTGGGAGCGCGCTCATGCGTGCTGCCCGCGTAGATCTGCACCAGGCCCGATTCCTTGCCCAGCGCCGTGCTGGCGCCAACGGAGTAGCACAGTCCGCGCTTCTCGCGGACCTCGGTGAACAGGCGGCTGCTGGTGGAGCCGCCCAGGACGCGGATGGCCACCCGGTGGCGGTACGCGTCGGGCGAACGCTCGGGCGGCGCGTCAAGGCCGATCGCCAGGTGCGTCTGCTGCGTCTCCATGGGCACGCGGTGGATGCCGCGCTGCGCAGGGGCGGATTCCCTGGGCTCGGGGGTGGCGCCGGTCCAGCCCTCCAGCAGGCGGTCGAAGAGGTCCCGTGCGCGCTCGGGCTCGATGTCGCCCGCCACGCCGATGATCGTCCCCCCCGGCAGGGCGCGGCGGGCCCAGGCCATGCGGATGCCGTCCGCCGTCAGCGCCTCCAGGCCTTCCTTGGTGCCGTGGCCGCTGCGGTTGAAGGGTGCGGGCAGCGCGAATTCGCGCAGCTTCAGGCCCACCAGGTGCTGGGGTTCGTCCTGCAGCCCGGCCAGCGACTGCAGTGCCAGCGCGCGCACGGCGTCCAGCGATTCGGCCTCCAGGCGCGGTTCGCGCACCATCAGGCCGAAAAGCCGCATGGCTTCCTCGAAGCGGTCGCCCAGGCAGAGGGTCGTCAGCACCAGGTGGTGCACGGCCGCGGTGCCGTGGCGCTGCGCGCCCAGCGCGTCGAAGCGGTCGCTCAGCTCGCGGCTGCTGTACGGCCCGGCACCGCGCAGGACCAGTTCGGACAGGATGGTCGACTCGCCCTCGCCGGCCGCACCGGCGGGGTCGCCGGAGGAGCCCACGGGCAGCATCCACGCGGCGGCGCAGCTGCGGGTCCCGGGCATGCGTTCCACGGCCAGGCGGGCGCCGCAGCGGAGCGTGAAGAGCTGGAGGTCGGCGGGCATCGGATGCAGGCTAGCAGGGGGGGTGCGCGGAAACGCGAGCGGTCATGCGCCGCCGTGCGCGAAGTCGGCGAACCACTCGTCGGCGGTGTGCATGCCGGGCGCCTGGCCGGCCAGCCAGCGCGCCATGCGCAGGGCGCCAAGGGCGAAGAGGTCGCGGCTGGTGGCGCGGTGCGCGACCGTCACGCGTTCGCCGGCGCCGCTGAAGACGACCTCGTGGTCGCCGACCACGTCCCCGGCCCGGATCGCGTGGATTCGGCTGGAATCAAGGGGTTTCCGCAGCCCTCGGCCGACGGCCTCGGCCAGGCTCTTCGCGGTGCCGCTGGGCGCGTCCAGCTTGCGGGTGTGGTGGGTCTCGACGATGTCGACGTCGAAGCCGGGCAGCAGCCGGGCGGCCTCCTCGGCCAGGCGCCGGGTGACCGCGACGCCCAGCGACGTGTTGGGGGCGATCATCACGGGGATCCCCGCGGCACTGCGGGCGACCGTGTCGCGCGTGGCCGCCGAGAGACCGGTGGTGCCGACCAGAAGGGCCGCGCCCAGCTGCGCGGCCAGCGCCGAGGCCCGCAGCGCGCCTTCGTCGCTCGAGAAGTCGACGATCGCGTCGATCTCGCCGCCGCGGAGCGTGCACTCGTCATCGCGGTCCAGGGCCAGCACCACGTGGTGCCCCGGTTCCTGCCCCGCGCATGCGACGATGCGCTGTCCCATGCGCCCGAGTGCGCCGTGGACCAGCAACCGGAGGTCGCGATCGCGCCCGGATGCGGTGTCGGCGGCACGATCTGCACGGTGGTCGATGGGCGATGGCATGGGCCGCATTGTGTCGCGCGCACGCGCGATCTGCACGGCATTTGCCGATGAATCCGCGCATCGCGACGTTTTGCAGGCGCGGCCATAGCGCACCCGGTTGACGTCACAAGGGCGCCCCGGAAGAAATCCAGAAAAATTCCATTCAACCCCCTTCCCACCCCGTGCCGATAAAGGTACTACTAGTAGGTGAGCAGAGGCTTTGTTACGCGGGCCTCAGTTCTCTCCGACACCTCCAGCGTAACTTAAGGGAGCCACACCCATGGCCAAGAAGAAGAAGGCTGCCAAGAAGGCCGCCAAGAAGACCGCGAAGAAGACCGCCAAGAAGAGCAAGTAAGTCTTCGCGACCGGACAACACCAGCAGGGCCGGCGCAAAGCCGGCCCTGTTGGTTTTTGCGGCTAGGATTCCGCCCCACATCGGCGCCGACGGCGCCAGGCACACGGAGGTCCACAACACATGGCTCACATCATCGCGGAACCCTGCATCGGCACCAAGGACACGGCCTGCGTCGAGGTCTGCCCGGTCGATTGCATCCACCCCGGCAAGGGCGAGGGCGACCACGCCGGCGCCACGCAGCTCTTCATCGATCCCGACACCTGCATCGACTGCGGTCTCTGTGTCGACGAGTGCCCGGTGCACGCGATCTACCCGCAGGAAGACCTGCCGGCGGAGTGGCAGAAGTACATCCAGATCAACGCCGACTTCTACAAGAACCGCAAGTGACGGGAGCGCGCGGCGTCGGAGCCGCAGCGCCCCTGCTTGGAGTTCCTGAAACGACTGCGCGCCGCCTCACCGGGCGGCCCGCGGTCGTTTTGCTTCGATGGGGCGGCGGGCAGGCAGCGGCGCGGCCGCACGGCGTCACTCGTCGCGGTGCTCGGACGGCTTGCTGACGCCGGCGGGCGCGTCGGGCTTCTCGGTCCAGTCGTTGGCGCGCGAGCCCAGGTTCAGCTCGCTGGGCATCGTCTTGCGGTAGCCCAGCTTGCGGATGATCTCCAGCACGTCGGTCCACGAGGGGAAGGTCTTGTGGTTCACGCGCTTGAAGGTGTCGATGGCCAGCAGGAACAGGTACTGCTCCCGGTTCATCTCGCCTTCCTCGGCGCTCTTGATGAAGTCCGTCAGGCGGCGGCCCGGGCCGCGGCGACGCTCCAGGTTGGAGGGCGAGGCCTCCTCGAGGTTCCGGCGGTCGAGCCCGCTGCGGCGGTCGACGACCTCGTTGCGGCGGGGATCGTCGGGGCTCACGGGGGGCTCGTTGCCGGGGTGGTTCGCTTCGGACATGGCCGCAGTGTAGTGCGCGCCGTCGCGTGGGCATCGCATTAGGATGCGGGCATGCCAGCCTCGTCGACGCGCCCCGGGCGCACGCTTGCCCTGTTCATGGCCGCCTTCGTCGCGCTTGCTGCGCTGGTGGGGGGTGGCGGCGCGGTGGTCGCGCGTGCGCAGGGAACGGCCGCGGCGTCGGTGGGCGACCTTCGCCCGCGCGCGCTGGTGTTCAGCCGCACCGCGGGCTTCCGCCACCAATCGATCCCGGACGGTGTGCGGGCGATCACCGAACTGCTGGCCGCCGCAGGATGGGCGGTGGACGCCACCGAGGACCCCACGCGCTTCACCGACGACAACCTGCGCCGCTATCGCTGCGTGGTCTTCCTGAGCACCACGGGCAACGTGCTGGACGACGCGCAGCAGCGCGCGTTCGAGGCGTATGTCCGCGCCGGCGGCGGGTACGCGGGCGTGCACGCCGCGGCGGACACCGAGTACGAGTGGCCCTGGTACGGCCGGCTGGTCGGCGCGTGGTTCAAGGGCCATCCCGACATCCAGCAGGCGGACGTGAGGGTCGAGGACCGCACCCACCGCTCCACGGCCATGCTGCCGGAGACCTGGAAGCGCACCGACGAGTGGTACGCCTTCCGCACGAACCCGCGCAGCGACGTGCACGTGCTGGCCTCGCTGGACGAGAAGAGCTACCGCTGCGCCGCGCCGAGCACCAACATGGGCGGCGACCACCCGATCGCGTGGTACCACGAGTTCGACGGTGGGCGCGCCTGGTACACGGCGCTCGGCCACACCAAGGAGAGCTACGCCGAGCCGCTGTTCCGCGAGCACCTGCGCGAGGGCATCCTGTGGGCCGGCGGCGAGAAGGCCGCGCCCGCGGCGGCGCCGGCCGCGACGCCCGCGCAGCCTGCGGCGCCCACCGTGCCCGCCACGGGCGCCGGCGCACGGCGCGGGGTCGGCACGGTGCCCGCCGCCGCTCCCGCGCACGGATTGCTGGCGCAGGCCCCGGCCCCGGGCAGCGGGAAGTCCAGCCACCTGCTGCTGATCGCCGGGATCGGCGTCGGCGTTGTGCTGTTCCGCGCCTTCCTCGGCAGCTGCCCGCGGCAGACGATCCTGGCGTGGGTGCTTCCCGGCCTGGGCTACCTGGCGCTGGGGCAGAAGCGGCGGGGCGTGCTGGTCATGGTCGGCATCCTGGGCATGTTCACCACGGGGCTCGCGGTCGGCGGCATCGACTGCGTCGACTCGGAGGAGGACTGGCCGTGGTTCTTCCCGCAGTCGATGAACGGCCCGATCGCCTACGCGGTGGACGCGGTGAACCAGCGCGTCGTGAAGACCGGGCGTGTCGGCGAGCTGCTGCCTGCACCGCCGACGATCGATCCCGCGACCGGTCGGCCGACCCCGGCGACCATGACCAGCCTGAAGGGGATCGGCGCGGCCAACGAGTTCGGCACGCTGCTGATCGCGCTGGGCGGCCTGGTCAACCTGATCGCGATCCTGGACACGAGCCGCCGCGAGCCGGCGTGAGATCGGGTTCGGGGTGGCTAGAGGCAGTGCGTGGTCGCCGCGCCCTTTCGCTGCGCTTGGCCCCCTCCTCCGCGAACTTCCTCGCTCCACCAGGTTCCGGTCGTCATCGTGTTCGGCTGGCTCGGCACATGGGGCGACCCGGGCCGAATCGGACCGTGGTACGCGTGCCTCGCGGCCTCGTACGTCGCTGCGGAGGGGGCCAATGCTCGCTGCGGGCGCTCCCACACGGACGTTCCACTGGCGATCGTCGTGCTGCCATTGCGGCGCGACGACATGTCGGCAGGCGACCAGGTGCCTTACGCGCCTCGCCTCCGCCGCCCCCGGAAATCGGAACCGGGCTACCCCGGACACGGTTTCAGTGCCCGTCCGCCCGCTCGCCGAAGAGTGCGCGCATGGTCGGCAGCATCGCTTCGGGCATGCTGAGCGCGACCTCGTCGCCGATCTCGAAGCGGGTGTCGCCGCGGACGCGCTCGGTGCGCGAGCCGCGGATCAGCATCGCCACGGTGACCTCGCCGGGGATGCCGGCTTCGCCGACCGTGCGGCCGGCGACGGGTGCGCCGGGGTGCACGATCAGCATCGCCAGCGTCGCGTCGAGCGGCGAGCGCGTCACCAGGTCCAGCGCGGCCGTGGGGCGCGGGGCGGGGGGCAGGCGCACGCGCAGGAAGCGCATCATCCAGCGCACGGTGGAGCCGGGCAGGAAGCTCCCCACCAGCACGCAGAAGAAGACCGCGTTGAACATCACCTGCATCGAGCCCATCAGCGGGCTGCCCGCGGCGGTGATCATCGGGATGGTCATCAGGATGACGGGCACCGCGCCGCGCAGCCCCAGCCATGCGATCGCCGCGATCTCGCGCGCCGGGTAGCCGAACGGCACCAGCACCAGCGTGACCACGATCGGGCGTGCGACGAAGGCCAGGAGGAAGGCCAGGAACACGCCGCCGAGCACGGTGCGCGGCTCCACCAGGTCGGCCGGGGCGACGAGCACGCCCAGCACGAAGAACATCAGCACCTGCGCCAGGTACGCAAGCGCGGCGTGGAAGCGCACCAGCGTGGCGCGGTAGGGCAGGGCGCGCGCGTTGCCCAGCGTCAGCGCGGTGATGAAGACCGCCAGCA
>CANHFL010000057.1 GCA_947459855.1 Planctomycetaceae bacterium
CCTCGGGCTGCTCCGGCATCCCGAGGGCGGTTTCTACCGCGAGACGTTCCGCGCGCCGGACGCGCCGCGCGGCGCCAGCACGTCGATCCTGTTCCTGCTGCCCGCGGGCGAGCAGAGCCGCTGGCACCGCGTGGACGCCGACGAGCACTGGCTCTACCACGACGGCGACGCGCTGGAGCTGCTGCTGGCCGACCCCGCGACGGGCGCGCGCACGCGCATCGTGCTGGGGCGGGACATCGCGCGCGGCGAGCAGCCGCAGGCGGTGGTGCCGCGGGACTGGTGGCAGGCCGCGCGCCCGCTCGGCGCGTGGACGCTGGTGGGCTGCGTCGTGGCGCCGGCGTTCGAGTTCGCTCACTTCGAGATGGCGCCCGAGGGCTGGGAGCCGGGCGCGGCACCGGGCGCGGGCTGAGCGGGCGCGGGGGTCGGCGCGGGCGCCGGCACCTTCGTCGCCACCACGAGCCACGCACCGTCGGGGAGCCGCAGCGCGCAGGGGTCGATGCCGGGCATGCGCACCGGCGCGGCGGCCGGCGCCCACTGCATGCCGTCCGCGCTGGTGACGGGCCACGGTCCGGGGCCGGTGCCGAAGAACAGCAGCTGCGCGCCGTCGCTGAGCAGGTTGCCGAACCAGCGATTGCGGTCCGAGGGCAGCGGCAGGTCCGCCACGCGCGTGAACGCCAAACCATCGGTGCTGGTGGCGTGGTAGCCGTTGCCGCCCGGCTGCGGCTCGCCGCGCCGGCGCCGGCCCAGGAACTCGGCGGGCGTGCCGTTGTCGGGCACCACCAGGTGGAACGTGCCCGCGTGCAGGCCCGCGGCGCAATCGACCACCACGCGCCCGGGCACGGTGAAGCGCACGCCGGGCTCGTAGTCGAAGTGCGTGCCGTCCGCGGAGACGGCCGAGTGCACGCCGGTGGGTCCCGGCGCGGCGTCGGTGCCGGTGTGCGTGATGAAGTACAGGCGCACGCGGCCGTCCGGCAGCGCGACCAGCGCAGGGTCGAACGGCGGCGCGAGCCCGGCGTCCATGTTCGCCACGGTGATGGGCGTGGGCGCGCCCCACGTGCGGCCGTCGTCGGCGGAGACGCGAACGGCCACGCGGTTGAAGTGCGCGGCGTCGTCCGCAGGGAAGGCCTGGCACGCCAGCAGCAGTCGGCCGTCTTGCAGGCGCGCGATGCTGGGGACGTCCGCGCGCCCGAATGTGGCGAGCGTGGTGGACGTGCCGTCGGCCGCGATGCGCTCGACCACCAACGCGTTGCCCGCCGGACCGGGCTGCGCGGCCTGCAGCGCCAGCGCCCCGAGGGACGCAAGCAGCGCGAACGGGATGGCGGCGGTCTGCATGGCGCGAATCCTCCAGCACGGGACCCTACCCGCGAAATCCCGACTACGCTTCGCTGATGTACAAGCAGACAGGTACGCGTGGGCGGGTGCTCGTCACGGCCGTGGCGGCGCTGGGCGCCCTTGGCCTCTTCGGATCCATGGTCGCACTGACGCAGCAGCCTGCGCCGAAGCCGCCAGTGCTGCTCGACCAGGGCTGGAGCCCCGCGGACCGCGCCGCCTACCACCGCACGTCGCAGGGCTCGGCGGTCATGCCGTACGGCCTCTTCCTGGCGCTCGAGCAGGCGGACAGCACGGAACCGTTCCGCGCGGACGCAGTGTCGGACCGCTTCGGCCTGATCACCGAGCCCGCCGATCCGGCCACGAACCCGGACGGCCTGCCGATCGGCCTGGTCAAGACGACCGTGCCCGCCGGCCGCTGGAAGGGCGACTGGGTCGGCCTGACCTGCGCGGCGTGCCACTCGTCGGAGCTCAGCTACAAGGGCCAGAAGATCCGCATCGAGGGCGGCTCGAACCACGCGCTCGACTTCGCGGGCTACATCGCGGCGATCGATGGCGCGCTGGCCGCCACGAAGCGCGACGCGGCGAAGTTCGACCGCACCGCGGCGCGCCTGAACGTGACCGGTGCCGACGCCCGCGCGGCGCTGCGCGCGCAGCTCGATGAGGCTGCCGAGGTCATCCACACCTACAGCGCGCGCGACGCCGCCATGGCCACGCCGAGCGGCCCCGGCCGCATGGACGCGCTGACGCTGATCCACACGCGCGTGCTGGCGGGCGCGACGGGCATTCCGGAGAACTGGGAAGCCGCGCTGGCGCCCGCGAAGCCGCCGTTCCTGTGGAACGCGCCGCAGTCGGCGTGGGTCCAGTGGTCCGGCACCGCGAGCGATCCGTTCTTCCGCAACGCCACCGAGTCGATGGGCGTCTTCATCCGCCAGGACCTGCGCTCGCCCACGCCCGAACAGGGCCTGTTCGAGTCGACGGTCGACATCCGCGGCCAGCTGAAGGTCGAGGAGCTGCTGCGCCGCCTGGCGCCGCCGCAGTGGCCGGAGCAGGTCTTCGGCCCGATCGACCGCGCGAAGGCCGACAAGGGCCGCGAGCTGTTCGTCGAGAACTGCTCCGCCTGCCACAGCACGTACCCGCACCGCTGGAGCGCGCCCAAGGTCGACGGCAAGCGCTTCATCGAGAACGCGCTGGTGCCCGTGGTCTACGTCGGCACCGATCCCCAGCAGTTCAAGACGCCGGGCTTCAACCGGGAACCCGAGTACCTGACCGGCGTGCTGGCGTCCCGACTGGCGCCGCCGTTCAAGGACGCCGCGCTCGCGCCGTCGATTCCGATCCTGTCGGCCGGCCGCGGCGGCGTCATGGACATGGCCGCGAAGGCCGCGGCGCTGACCCCCGCCGAGCTCGTCGACGCGCACGGCTACCGCTTCGAATGGGAGCGGCCGCCCTCGCAGCCCTCGTACAAGGCCGGCCCGCGCGACGGCGTGTGGGCCACGGCGCCGTTCCTGCACAACGGGTCGGTGCCCAGCCTGTACGACCTGCTGACGCCCGCCAAGGAGCGCCCGAAGAAGTTCCTGGTCGGCCGCGACTTCGACCCGGTGAAGGTCGGCGTGGACACCACGGGCAAGTCCGGCGCGTTCGAGTTCGACACGACGCACATCGGCAACTCGAACGCCGGCCACTCGTTCGAGAACGGCCCGCGCGGCGCCGGCGTCATCGGACGCCTGCTCTCCGACGACGAGCGCTGGGCGATCATCGAGTACCTGAAGTCGATCCCCACCGAGCCCGGCCAGGTCACGCCGTACGGCGGACCGAAGGACGCGTTCGAGGCATGGACCGACGTGAAGTTCTTCAACAACGCGCAGCCCACGAACTACCCCGTGCCCGCACCGCCGATGGCGATGGGCCAGGAGCGCGTGCTGCCCGGCGAGGGCGAGCTGATCCAGCGCTTCGTGGACCAGACGATGGCGCGCATGCGCACGCAGTACCCCGAGGGCTCCGAGGTCCGCCGTGACGCGCACCCGAAGACGCACGGCATGGTGAAGGCGCGCTTCGAGGTGGTGGACGGGCTGCCCGCGGCGCTGCGCCACGGCATCTTCGCCCAGCCGAAGGCATACGACGCGCTGGTGCGCTTCTCCGCCAGCGGAACCGAGATCTCGGCCGACACCGTGCAGCAGGCGCACGGCATGGCCATCAAGGTCCTGGGCGTCGAGGGCCCGAAGGCGCTGGCCGACGAGCGCGACGCGACGACGCAGGACTTCGTGATGATCAATTACCCGACGTTCCTCTCGCGGACCGTCGCGGACTACGAGGCGTTCCACTCCGCGCGCGTGGGCGGGCTGGCGCAGACCGAGGTGTTCCTGAAGATGAACCCGCCGGTGCTGCGCGCGATCGAGGGGCTGAACGGCTCGCCGTTCTGGAACCCGCTGCAGTCGCGATTCTGGAGCCAGACGCCGTACAAGCTCGGCGACGCCGCCATGAAGTTCAGCGCACGGCCGGTCGTCGCGCCGGTGAAGCCCGCCACGATCGAGAAGGGACCCGACTACCTGCGGCAGGCGATGGTCAAGCAGATCGGTGCCGGGGAAGTCGTGTTCGAGTTCCTGGTGCAGCTGCAGACGGACCCCATGAAGACGCCGGTCGAGGACGCGCTGACCGAGTGGAAGGAGTCCGACGCGCCGTTCGTGAAGGTCGCGACGCTGCGCATCCCGAAGCAGGACCTGACGTCCGGCGAGGACCTGAAGATCGCCGAGAACCTCTCGTTCACGCCGTGGCATGCGCTGGAGGACCAGCGTCCGCTCGGCGGCATCAACCGCGCGCGCAAGGTGGCGTACGAGGCGATCTCGAAGTACCGGCACCAGCGCAACGGCGTGCCGCGCGTCGAGCCGTGAGCTGCGCGGGCGCGCGTCCGCCGGGGCGCGCGCCCGCGATCACGGCCAGATCCGCGCCAACGCTCATATCCGCCGGCGCGCCAGGTCCTGCAGCGACCCGCACAGCTCGGCCATGCGCGTCTGCACGCCTTCGTCCACCAGCTTGCCGTCCTTGAAGGCCTCGCCTGTGGCGTAGACGAACCGCGGCACGATCACGCAGCGGAAGTCCAGCATCAGGCTGTTGGCCAGGCCCAGGTGGCCCATGTAGCTGACCATGCTGCCGGTGGCGCACGCGATGCCGACGGTCTTGTCGTTCCACGCGCGGCCGCCCAGTTCCATGCAGGCCTTGGCCACGGCGCTGACGTCGTAGTTGTAGATGCCGGTGGCGACCAGCACGGCGTCGCATGCACCCAGTGCCCGCTGCAGCGCCTTCGTGGCCTCGGCGCCGTGCGCGGTGTGGCCGTCCATGTAGGGAAGATCGACGTCGCGGCAATCGAACCACGCCACCTGCGCGCCGCGGTGCGCCAGCGCCATGCGCGCGTGCTCGGCCAGGATGCGGCTGCGGCTCTGCGGGTGCAGGCTGGTGGAGAGCACCAGGATGCGGGGTTCGCGGGCCGGGGCGTGCGGGTCGGTGGTCATGGGGTCTCCTCGTCGTCGTGCGTGCCGTCGCCGGCGGCGGCCAGGCCGCGGGCATGCGTGCTGGACCAGTCGGTGGCGGGGTGCGCGGCCATGCGCACGGCCATCTCGATGGCGGCCTTCATGCTGCCCTCGCTCGCCTTGCCCTGGCCCGCGATGTCGAACGCGGTGCCGTGGTCCGGGCTGGTGCGCACGATCGGCAGGCCGACGGTGACGTTCACCGCCTTGTCCCAGCCGAGGAGCTTCACCGGGATGAGGCCCTGGTCGTGGTACATCGCGACCACCAGGTCCCAGTCGCCCGCGGCCGCGCCGATGAAGACCGTGTCGCCGGGAAACGGCCCGTGCGCGTCGATGCCGACGCGGCGCGCGGCGTCGATCGCGGGGCGGATGATGCGCGATTCCTCGTCGCCGAACATGCCGTTCTCGCCGGCGTGCGGGTTCAGGCCGCAGACGGCGATGCGCGGCTTCTCGATGCCCAGGCGGCGGCACCACTGGTGTCCCAGGTCGATCGGGTCGTAGACCTTGCCGATCGTCAGCACGTTGCGCACGTCCATCAGCGGCACGTGCGCGGTGGCCAGCGCCACGCGCAGCCGCGGGCTGCTGAACATCATGGCGTGGCGCTTCGCCTTGGTGCGGAACGCGAAGAGCTCGGTGTGGCCCGGCCACTTGAAGCCGGCAAGCGACCAGCTCTCCTTGCTGATCGGGCCGGTCACGACCGCCGCCAGGTGCCGCGGGTCGGCCGCGGGGCGCTGCGCGTCAAGGATGGCGTCCTCGACGAAGCCCTTCGAGAGCAGCCCGCCGAACCGCGTGGGCCCGGGGCGCGTGCGGTCCAGCAGGCCCTCCTGCATGTAGTCCAGCACCAGCGGCTGCAGCACGGAGCCGCGCTGCGCGCGCTCGCTGCCGGCATCGACGCGGAACCAGTCGGTGCCGACGCGCGCCTTTTCGGCGGCGGCCAGCAGCACCTCGTTGCGGCCGTACACGACGTACGAGGCCAGCTTCCGGATCGCGGGATCGGCCAGCGCCTTGACGACCACCTCGGGCCCGATCCCCAGCGGGTCGCCCATGGTGATGCCGATGACGGGGAGCGCGGCCATGCGCGGATCGTAAATTGTGTTCGGGATATCCGGGGCACATTTCCCGGGCCGCGGGAGCCCGGCGAGAAACCACCCCGGGTTATCCCGAACCCAATTTCGGCAGCGCCACGTAGGCCACGCCGGCCTCGCGCATGATCGCGCGCGCCTTCTCGAACGACTCCAGCCAGTGCGCGTCGCCGTCGCCGGTCTGGTAGGTGACCACGCGCGCCACGCCCGACTGGACGATCGCCAGCGTGCACTGCACGCAGGGGCTGAAGCTGGTGTAGATGGTGCAGCCGACCGGGCTCACGCCGTTGCGCGCGCACTGGATGATCGCGTTCAGCTCGGCGTGGCAGACGTAGTCGTACTTGGCGGGGCGCTCCAGGCGCTCGGGCAGGTCCAGCACGCCGCGCGGCAGGCCGTTGAAGCCGGTCGCCACGATCTGCTTCGCGCCGCTGACGATCACCGCACCGACGCCGCGGTTCGGATCCTTCGACCACCTCGCGATCTGGTCGGCCAGCTCCAGGAAGCGGCGGTCCCACTTGTCGTCGGTGCCCGTCTGCATGGCGCGCAGGCTACTGGGCGCCGCTGCGCCGCCGCGCCCGCTCGTCCTCGCGCTTCATGCGCGGCAGGTCCTCCAGGCGCAGGAGGGGCGCCACGCGCTCGAAGGCCCGCATGACGTCCAGGCGCGTCAGGCGCACGCCGCGCAGCGCCATCACGGGGCCCAGCGGGCGGCCGAGCGTCTGCACGCGCAGCGTGACCTCGCCGGGCGCGCCCAGGAACGCCTCGCCCACGCGCACCGTCACCGGCACGGCGTCCGGCCCGCTGCCGCGCGGCACGCGCGCGGTCATCAGCTCGTCGCCCAGCACCACGTCGATGCCGCCGCCCGCC
>CANHFL010000058.1 GCA_947459855.1 Planctomycetaceae bacterium
ATCTCCCAGCCCACGACCAGCTGGTGGTCGCGCACGACCGGCTGCTCGATCGCCGCGCCGCACGCCAGGATGGCGCTGTTGGGCGGGTTGATGATCGCGGTGAAGTTGTCGACGCCGAACATGCCCAGGTTGCTGATCGTGAAGGTCGCGCCGGACATCTCGTCGATCGAGAGGCCCTTGGTGCGCGCCTTCTCGCCAAGCGAACGGATCTCGTTGGAGATCTGGCGCAGGCTCTTGCGGTCGGTGTCCTTGACGACGCCGACCACCAGGCCGCCGCCCTTCTCCTCGTCCAGCGCGATCGCCACGCCGACGTTCACCTGCTCGTGGACCAGGATGCGGTCGCCGGCCCAGCTGGCGTTGAAGAAGCGGTTCTTCGCCATCGCCAGCGCGCAGGCGCGGACGATGAAGTCGTTGACGCTGAGCTTGACGTCCATGGGCGCCAGCTGCGCGTTCAGCCCCTTGCGGAGCTCCAGCAGCGCGTCCATCGAGAACTTCATCGACACCTGGTAGTGCGGGATCGACTGCTTGCTCTCGACCAGGCGGCGGGCGATGACCTGCCGCATGTTGGTGACCGGGACCTCGACGGTGGTCGTGCCCACGACGATCGCGCCGGCCGACGGCGCGGGCGCGGCCGAGGGCTGCGCCGCCACGAGCGCGGCCGGCGCCGCGGCGCGCGCGGCCGGGGCCTGCGCGGAGCGGTTCTCGGCGGCGGCCTGGATGTCGCGCTTGATCACGCGGCCGCCGGGTCCGGAGCCACGGACCTGGGCCAGGTCGACGCCCATCTCCTGGGCCATGCGGCGGGCGACGGGCGAGATGCGGGTGCGCGGGCCGTCCTCGACGACCACGGCCTGCGCGGTCACCACGGGGACGGCCGCGGGCGCCGGTACAGGCGCGGCCTTCGTCGCGGGCGCGGAGGCCTTCGGGGCGGGCGGGGCGCCGGCGCCGGCCACCGCGTCGGCCGGCGACTCGCCCTCGACGGCCAGGACGGCGATCAGCTCGCCGACCTTGACCTGCTTGCCCTCGGGGCACACGAGCCTCGCGATCACGCCGTCGTCGAAGATCGACTGCTCCATCGTGGCCTTGTCGGTCTCGATGTCCGCGATCACGTCGCCGGAGGAGACCTTCTGGCCCTCCTTGACGTGCCACTTCACGACGGTGCCCTGCTCCATGGTGTCGGAGAGTCGGGGCATGGTCACGTTGATCGGCATGGTCGGTCCTGGGTGGGGTCTGCTGGAAGTGCCGCGCGAGCGGCGATCAGAGGTTGTACGTCGCGGCCCGGACGGCCTCGACGATGCGGCGCGGGTTGGGCAGGTACTCCTGCTCCAGGTTCGTCGCATACGGCGTGGGGACGTCGGCCGAGTGCACGCGGTGCACGTAGTTGTCCAGGTCGTCGAAGCAGTGCCGGTGCACCTGGGCGGCGAGCTCGCTGCCCGGGCTGCCGAAGCTCCACGACTGGTCGACCACGACGCACGTGCTGGTCTTCTTCACGCTGCGGACGACGGTGCCGATGTCAAGCGGCCGGACGGTGCGCAGGTCGATGACCTCGCAGCTGATCCCCTGCTTGGCCAGCTCCTCGGCGGCCTCGAGGCAGAAATTCACCGGCCGGCCCCAGCTGGCCAGCGTGCAGTCGGTGCCCTCGCGGGCGATGCGCGCCTGGCCGAACGGGATGAGGTACTCCTCCTCGGGAACGTGGCCCTTGCTGCCGAGCATGCGCTCGCTCTCGAGGAAGAACACCGGGTCGTCGCCGCGGATCGCGCTCTTCAGGAGGCCCTTGGCCTCGTACGGGTTGGACGGGATCGCGATCTTGATGCCGGGCACGTTCGAATAAAGGCCCTCGACGCACCAGCTGTGCGTGCTGCCCAGCTGGCCGCCGGCGCCGTCGTTGCCGCGGAACACGACGGGGCAGCCGAACTGGCCGCCCGACATGTAGAGCATCTTCGGCGCGTTGTTCAGGATCGGGTCGGCCGCCACCAGGCTGAACGACCAGCTCATGAACTCCACGATGGGCTTCAGGCCCATCATCGCGGCGCCGATCGCCATGCCGGCGAAGCCGCTCTCGGAGATGGGCGTGTCGATGATCCGGCGCGGGCCGAACTCGTCGAGCATGCCCTTGCTGACCTTGTAGGCGCCGTTGTACTGCGCCACTTCCTCGCCCATGAGCATGACGCGCTTGTCACGGCGCATCTCCTCGCTCATGGCTTCGCGAAGGGCGTCACGGAACTCGATCTCTCGCAGCGCGCTCACAGCAGCTCCTCCTGGGTGTCGATCGTGCGGCACGAGGGCAGGTTCGGTGCGCCACCGGTGATCTCCGGCTGGCTGCTGCCCGTGTACTCGCCCCACGGCTCGATGAAGACGTCGTGCGCCAGCTCCGAGAGCGGCGGCACCGGGCTCGCGTCGCTCCAGGCCACCGCCTCGCGCACCTGCTCGCGGATGGCCTTCTGCATGTCCTTGAACTCCTCGGCCGCCATCGCACCGGAGCCGACGAGGTGCCGTTCGAGCTTGCCGATCGGGTCGTCGGCCTCGAACACGTCCTCCTCGTCCTTCGTGCGGTACTTGCGCGGGTCGCTCATCGAGTGGCCCTTGAAGCGGTACGTCCGGATGTCGACGAACGCCGGGCGGCTGGTCTCACGGCACTTGTCGGCGATGCGCTTCATCGCCACGTACACCTCGAGCACGTCCATGCCGTCGATCACGTATCCGTCGATGCCGTAGCCCAGCGCCTTGGTCACCAGGGAGTGCGACATCGTCGTGCCGCGGGAGATCGCGGTGCCCATCGAGTAGCCGTTGTTCTCGCAGACGTAGATCACGGGCAGGTCGAGGAGGCCGGCCAGGTTCTGCGCCTCGTGGAAGGCACCCTGGTTCAGCGCGCCGTCGCCCAGGAAGCACAGGGCGACGCGACTGTTCTTGCCGCCGTCGATGACCTCGTCCATGTACTTGCAGGCGAACGCGAGGCCGGCGCCCAGCGGGGTCTGCGCCCCGACGATGCCGTGGCCGCCGAACATGTTGTTCGCGCGGTCGAACATGTGCATCGAGCCGCCCTTGCCCTTCGCGCATCCGCCGATGCGGCCGAACATCTCGGCCATGCAATACTTCGGGTCCATGCCGCGGGCCAGCGCGTGGCCGTGGTCGCGGTAGGCGGTCACGATCGGGTCACGGTGCTGCACGGCCGCGGTGCAGCCCACCGCGACGGCCTCCTGCCCGATGTAGACGTGGCAGAAGCCGCCGATCTTCTTCTCCTGGTACGCCTGCATGCAGCGCACCTCGAACTCGCGGATCAGGAACATGTCCCGGAGCCACTGCTTCTTGAGGGCGACGGGGATCTCGGCGGTGCCGGGGACGGGCGCCAGGTGGTCCAGGTCGCCGTAGACCTTCTGGTGGACCTGCGAGTCGGGGGCTGCGGGCGCGGGGTTCGACAGGGACGTCATCGGTGGCGTGCCTCGTAGGAGCCAGCGCGCACGCCGGACATGGCGGGCGCGGGCAGACCCATAAGTATAGGTGCGCCCGGTACCTGCGGCAACCGGGCGCACCTTGCTTGGATCCCCGCTGGTTCAGCGGGATTTGCGGATGACCGGGGGGTCAGGACGCCTTGCCGGTCGGCTTCGCCGGCGCCGCCCCCTGCGCGCCCTTCGCGGGCGCCGCGCCACCGTCCTTCGCGGCCCGGACGGCCGACTCCTGCGCCTTGAGCGCGCGCGCCTGGAGGAGCACGACCGCCATCTCGAGCTGCGGATCGACGCCCTTTCGGATCAGCTCGTCGGGGTCGCGCTTCTCCTTGGGCTTCTTGTCGCCCTCCTTGGCGTCCGCGTCGCCCGGCTGGGCGGCCGGCGTCTCGATCATGCCCTCGGCGGCATCCTCGGGGACGTCGTCGGCGGAGGCGCGGATCTTGTTGATCTCCTCCATCTGCGCCGGGGTCAGCTTGACGACGTAGTCGGGGATCACGCCCCAGTCCTCGGCGCCGGGGCGCTTGTGGACCAGTCGGCCCTTGGCCTCGCCCGGCTTGGGCGGAAGCAGGTAGTGCTGCACCGTGAACTTGACGTTGGCCTCGGCGTCGGGGCCCTTGCCGCCGATCTCGTGGACCTCCTGCACGCTTCCCTTGCCGAAGCTGCGCTCGCCCAGGACGACCGCCGCGTCGTGCGCCTCGAGCGCGCCCGAGACGATCTCGCTGGCGCTCGCGCTGCCCTCGTTGATCAGGACGACGGTCGGAAGGTCGGCCAGCGCCGCGCGCTGCCGCGAGGCGGTGAACGCGTAGAGCTCCTGGCCGTTGCGGTCCTCGACCGCGACGATGCGGCCGGACTTCACGAACGTGTTCACGAACGCGACGGCGCTCTGCAGCAGGCCGCCCGGGTTGCCGCGCAGGTCCAGCACCAGGCCGTTCAGCGCGTGCTGCGACTTCATGTCGGCGATCGCGCGCGCAAAGTCGGCGAAGGTGTCCTCGTTGAAGCCGGTCAGCCGCACGTAGCCGATGCCGTCGGACGGGTCGACGTACCAGTCCCACTGCGGCTCGGAACGGTCGTTGTACCCGGTCTTGCGCCAGCCCTGGACCGAGTACATCTTGATCTTCTCGCGCACCAGCGGCATGTCGATCGGCTTCTCCTCGCCCTCGCGGGTCAGGGTCAGCGTCACCTTGGTGCCGGCAGGGCCGGTGATCGTGTCGACCGCCCGGTCGAGCGCCCAATCGGCGGTGCTCACGCCGTTGACGGCGGCGATCTTGTCGCCGGGCTTGGCGCCCGCGCGCTTGGCGGGGCTGCCGTCCAGCGGGTTCACGATCATGATCTCGCGGGCCTCGTTGTGCCGGATCAGCACGCCGACGCCGACGAAGTTGCCCTTGATCATCTGGTTGAAGCGGCGCAGGCGGTCGGGCCAGAAGATCTCGGTGTACGGATCCTCGAAGACGTGGTTCAGCGCCGACATGGCGCCGTTGCCGAACTCGCGCACGACGGCCTCGACCGGCAGCTTGACCGTGGCCTCGTTCGCGGCGCGGAGCGCGGCCATCGTGCGGCCGAACGTGCGGGCGTCGACCTCCTCGGCCTTCGACCCGGCCACGGCCTTGGCCTGCTCGTCAACCACCGCGACGAAGCGGGCGACGGTGGCGGCGTCCGACAGCGCCGGGAAGTTCTCGGCAAGCGCAGGCGTGGTCGCCAGGCGGCGCACCATGCCCAGGCCGCCCTCGATCAGCGGCTTCCAGCCGACCGCGTCGATGTGCTGCGCGGCGATCTGCGAGAGCGCCTCGCCCAGGATGCGCTCGTTCACGCCCTCGAGGGCGTTCTTCCAGTCGTCCTTGCCCTTCTCGCTGAATGCCGCGAACGGCGTCTTGCGGTCCTTGGGGTCCAGGCGCTCGTACTGCGCCTTGCGCAGCGCGTACCAGGCGCGCGGCGCGTACTCCAGCACCAGCACGACGCGCGGCGCGACGTCGAGCTCGAGGAGGTCGTCGTACTTCTGGTAGTCGGACTTGAGCGACGTGCCCTCGTAGAGCGTGCGCAGGCGCGTCAGCAGTTCCTCGGCATACAGCAGGTCGCCGGACTTCTGGGCGCCGTCGATCGTCCTGTCGGCCAGCGTCACCGCCGACTGCACCGCAGCGCCCTGCAGGTCGGTCTTCCAGTCGGACGACAGGTACTTCAGGTACGCAGCCGCGACGAGCGCCTTGGTCGGGTTGCCGGCGGCGACGGCCTCGCCGAGCTCCTTCAGCTTGTCGGCGCGTGCGGTCGCGGCGGCCTCCTTCGACTCGCCCACGTGGCGCGCACGCTGCGCCACGGACTCGCGGAGCGCCGCGACGCGGTCGGCCGCCAAGCCCTCGGGCACGTTGGCCAGCAGCATGTCGACCTTCGCGCGGTCGCCGGTGCGCGCGGCGTTCCAGAGCGCGTCGCTCCAGTCCTCGACGGTGGTTGGCAGCCCGGTCGCGGGAACCTTTTCGGCGGCCGGCGCCTGGGGCGCGGCGGTGGCCTGCGCGCCCGCCGGCACGCCGACGGACATCGCGGCGGAAAGGCCGAGGACGAAGAGGATTCGGGCGCGTGCAGGCTGTGTCATGCGGCGTTTCTCCAGGGGCGGGTTCAGGTCCACTACGACTTATACTTGGATCCAGTTCGACCGGGGCGACCGGGACCGAGCGCGAACCCACAGGAGAATCGGCCATTCCCCCGCCCCGCCAGCAACCGAAGCAGCCCCGGAACGATCCGCCGCGCCGGCCGGACGTCGTGACGACCGACCTCCGCTGCGGCGAGTGCGGCCACAACGTCCGCGGAGTGCGGAAGGACGCAGCATGCCCAGAGTGCGGCCACCCCGTCGCCGAGACGCTCCGCGGGGCCGCGGTCGAGGCCGGGCGCCGCGAACAGGGAGCCGACGCGATCCGCAACTTCGGGCGCGGATTCCTGTTCACCGCCCCTGCCGGAATCGCTTCCGTGGGCTGCCTGGGCGGACCGGTCGCGCTGTTCGCCATGATCGGGGCCGTCCAGCGGCTGGTGTCGCTGCGCACCGCGGGCCAGTGCCTGCCGAAGCAGGCGTTCCTCGACCTGCCCGAGCGGCGCCGCGCGTGGAACGTCGCGATCGCGGAACTGTCCACCGGCGCGCTGTACCTGGTGCTGGTCTCGTTCGGCGTGGTGGGCTTCCTGCCGCCGACGGCCGAGGCGAGCGTCACGGTCGCACTGAAGTCCCTGTGGCTCGGCACCGCCGGCCTGGGCCTGGTCAGCGGCACGCTGCTCGCGCAGCGGCTCGACGAGCGCTTCGCCACGGGACTCGAGCGATCGCCGTGGCCGACGATCGCGACCTTCATCGCCGTGGGCGTCCAGCTGCTGG
>CANHFL010000059.1 GCA_947459855.1 Planctomycetaceae bacterium
GCGGAACTTCGGTGCGTTGCCGGCGTGCTTGCCGTCGGTCTGGAGCAGGGAGACCTTGCGTCCCTTCAGCGCGATCGCGCTGCCCTTGATGGTGCCCCACGGGTAGATGATGGGGTTCAGCGGGATCGCCACGCCGCCGCCGGTGTCGGTGCCGCCCGAGGGTGCGCCGCCGCCGTTGATGCCGCCGCCGGTGCCGTTGTCGCCGTTGCCCGGCGTCGAACCGTCCTGGGGCAGGCCGTCCTCGCCCAGCGGCCCTGCCGCGGGGCCCGCGACGTCGCCCGGGTCGGTGCCGACCGCGGCGTTGGCGAAGCCGAACGTCCACGCGTTGCCGGTGCTCGAGGTCGGCGTCTCGCCGCCGACGATCGCGAAGTCCGGGTCGGTGGGCGCGATCGCGACCGCGCGGCCGATGCTGGTGTTCGCCGTGACGATCGAGGGCGACCAGAGGTCGCCGGTGTCGGCGCCGTCGCGGATCGCCCAGTCGGCGCCCTGCTTGGTGAAGCAGAATCCCGCGCCGGCGTTGACGATCTGCGCGTAAGGGGACTGGGCGTCGCCGGTTTCGAGCGCGGTCTCGTAGCCTGGCGCGCCGACGACGATCTCGGGCGGCTGGCTGGCGCTCATCGCCACCGAGTAGCCGAAGTTGTTGTTGACGTTCGCGATGCGCGGCAGGAGGGCAGCGTCCTCCGACCAGGTCGCACCGTCGGCGCTCGAGAAGACGTAGGCCGCTCCGTTGCCCGACGTGTTGTCGCTCGTGCCGGTGGGGGCGCCGACCACCAGGTAGTCGGTGGCGCCGTCGAGCACGGCGATCGACGCGCCGAACTGCGCTCCCGCGGTCACCGTGCCCGGCAGGATGCGGCCCGTCGAGACGAAGCTCGCCCCGGCGCTCGCGCGCTTGAAGACCATCGCGCTGCCGGCGTTCACCTTGCCGTAGACGTCGTCGTTCTGGATGCCGACCGCGACCAGGTTGCCGCTGACGGCCACCTTGGTGCCCAGCTGGTCGTTGCCGCCGCCGGCAGGGTCGGCCAGCTTCTGCTTCTGCTCGTAGGTTCCGCTGCCGTTGCGCACGTAGACGTACGCCGCACCGGTGTTCGAGGACCCCGAGAGCGGCGCACCGATGACCGCGGTGCCGCGGTCCAGCGCGACGCTGAAGCCGAACTGGTCGATGGACTGCAGGTCGCTCGGCAGGAGCTCCTGCGAGGGCATGCGCGTGTCGCTGCCGGTGCTCGGGAACGTCGTCTCGACGCCCCACGAGTCGGCCGCGGGGTCCTTCGCGTAGACGAACGCGCCGCCGGCGAACGTCGCGGCGCCGCCGTAGGCCCAGGCGCCCACGATGATGTCGTCGTTCTGCGGGTCGATCGCCACCGCGCAGCCAGTCTGGCAGAGCGAGAGCTCGGGCGCGATCAGGCGCTGCATGAACGTCCACGTGTCGCTGCCGGGGGTGCGCTTGAAGACGTAGGCCGAGCCCGCGCCGTTGACCGTGGTGCCGTTCGCGCGCCGCAGCGGGGTGTCCGGTGCGCCGATGACGGCGTACCGGTCGTTCATCGCGATCGCGAAGCCGTAGCGCCAGCCGCTGCGGACCGTCTCCGTGACGTTGCCGGCGACGGTCAACTTCCCGCCCGGGACCCAGGCGTCGATGGTCGCGGGAGGCACCGCCGCGGCCGCGTCGGGAGCGGGCAGGGCGATGGCCGCGGCGCCCGTTGCCAGGGCGGCAACGACTCCGAGCAGGCGCGCGGTCGGACGGTCACACGGGAAACCAGGATTCGTGCTGGGCATGTTGGACCTGCGGGCCCGGGAAGGGGCCCCGCCACCAGTATCTATGTGGAACATGGGCTTGCTATTCCACGGTTGTCGTCGATTTGGCGCCAGATTCCGGACATATGGACGCAGGAGGCCCGTTGAGCCGATCCCATGGGCTCAGGCGGGGGCAATCCGCCTGCAGAACGTCCGGGAACCAAGGAGACACCGACCGATGCATCACATGTCCTTCGCCTCGTCCCCGTCCGCATCGCGGCTGCTCGCCGCTTCGGCGATCGCGGTCGCCGCGGTCCTTGCCGACGCGCCCGCCGCGCTGGCGATGCAGGCCGCAGCTGACGCTCCCCCCGCGGGCGGCGCCCCGGCTGCGGGCGCTCCCAAGCAGGACGGCGGCAACGGCGGTCGCCGCGGCCAGGGCGGCGGCGGTGGCGGTGGCGGTGGCGGCCAGGGCGGCGGAATGTTCGGCATGGGCGGTGGCCGTGGCGGCCGCATGGGCGGCATGGGCCTGCAGAACCAGATGCGCGAGGCCTTCGAGCCCGACTTCATGCGCCGCGACGTGCCGCTCTTCAAGGAGCAGCTGACGCTGGAGGAGGCGCAGCTGACCGTGCTCGAGCAGCTGATGCGCGACTACGAGGACGCGTTCAGTCCCGCGCGCGATGAGATCACCGGGCAGATGCAGGAACTGGGCCGCCAGATGATGGCCCCCATGATGAATCCGCAGAACATGGAGAAGTGGCGCGACTCGATGACCAAGGCGCGCGAGCAGATGGACCAGATGGAGGCCGAGAAGGGCGCCCCGCTCTCGCAGGAGGAGCGCCAGCAGTTCTTCCGCGACTCGATGCAGAAGCTCGGCGAGGAAATGCAGAAGGAGATGAAGGCCAGCGGCGCGTTCGAGGAGATGCGCACGCAGGTCGGCGCCATCGTCACCGAGTTCAACAAGTGGCAGGCCACCAAGTCCCGCCTGCGCAAGACCTTCGTGGACGGCATGCAGGCATCGCTCACCGACGCGCAGACCAAGAAGTGGCCGGCGTTCATGCGGTTCCTGGCGCGCGAGAAGACCCTGCCGCGCTCGACGATGAGCGGCGAGGGCGTGAACCTGTTCGTGGTGCTGGACGAGTCGGGCCTCTCCAAGGAGACGTTCGAGAAGCTCCAGCCGATCATGGACGAGTACGAGCTCCAGCTCGACCAGGCGCTGACCGCTCGCAACGACTTCCTGGCCTCGAACGAGTCGAAGTACCTGGAGTCGATCTGGAAGGGCGACCAGGATGCGGCCAAGAAGTTCGCCGGCCGCTCGATCGAGCTGCGCGAGAAGGTCCGTGAGGTCAACGACCGCTACCGCGAGGCGATCTGCGCGCAGCTCTCGGCCGACGAGGCCGGCCGCGTCCGCAAGGCGGCCCTCTCCGCCGCGTACGACCGCGTCTACCGTTCCAACCCCGTCGAGCGCGCGTTCGAGGCCGCGCTGCAGATCGAGGGCCTGGATGCGGGCGTCGTCGACTCGCTGAAGGCGCTCGAGCAGCAGTACGGCACCGAGCTCTCGCCGCTCAACGACCGGCTCGCGCAGGCCATCCGCAAGGAGGAGCCCACGCAGCAGACCGAGGAGATGGTGCGCATCGTCGGCTTCATGACCGGCGACGTGCCGATGTCGCAGATGTTCCGCGGCCAGGGCGGCGGCGCCCAGGGCGAGTCGCGCAAGCTGTTCGACGAGCGCAACGAGATGAACGACAAGTACATGGAGCGCATCAAGGCGCTGCTCACCCCCGAGCAGTACGAGTCGCTGCCGAAGCAGCGCGGGAACCGCGCGGGCATGGGCAACGTCTTCGCCGGCGGCGGACCGATCAAGCTGAGCGACCTGCCGCAGCAGGCCCAGGACCGCATGAAGGAGTTCGACAAGAACAACGACGGCACGATCGACGACACCGAGCGCGCCGCGATGGTCGAGCAGTTCCGCCAGCGCGGCTTCCCGGGCGGCGGAGGCATGATGTTCGGCGGTGCCGGCGGCGGCCAGGGCGGCCAGCCGCAGGACGCGCAGGGCGGGAACGGCCGGCGCGGCAATCGCGGAAATCGTGGCGGCAATGGGCAGGGTGACGGCCAGGGGGGCGGCACGCCGCAGAACTGACGGATCCCGGACCCGGGGAACGCCCCGGCATGTCCCTGAACTTGGCCCCGGTTCCCTGCAGGACCTTTCCTCGCGCGGAACCGGGGCTATCTTTCATGCGGCCCGGCCCGCGGGCGTACTGTCACTCGGAGACCCCACTGATGAAGATCCGCGCCCTGCTCGGCGTCGCCGCCGCTGCCGCCTCCGTCGTCGTCGCCACCGCCATCGCGCACGTGGACGACCCGAAGGCCCGTGACCTGCTCCCGCCGGTCTATGCCCCCGCATACCGATCGGCCGAGGGCGGCGTCGCCGCCGAGACGTTCGCGCAGAGCGGGATGCACCTCAAGAGCTGGCTGCCGCTGAACTCGTTCGCCGGGACGCCCACGTCCGGCAACGACTGCTGGGGCTACGTGAGCCCCTCCGGCCGCGAGTACGCGATCATGGGCCTCTCGAACGGCACCGCGTTCGTGGACATCACCAACCCGGGCAATGCCCAGACGGTGGCGCTGATCACCGGGCCCACCAGCCTCTGGCGCTGCGTCAAGACCTATGGCACCTACTGCTACGCCTGCAGCGAGGGCGGCAACGGCGTCCAGGTCATCAACATGGCGAACATCGACGGGGCCAACGCATCGCAGCCGCGCGTTTCGCTGGTGCGCGAGGTGACCGTCGGCGGGACGACCAACGCGACCCACACGATCTTCGTCGACACCGCCAGCGGATTCCTCTATCGCGCGGGCGGCGGGTCCCACGGCCTTCGCGTCTACGACCTCCGGACGGATCCCGGCAATCCCGTGTTCGTGGGCAGCTGGGACAACGTCTACGTCCACGAGGCGCAGATCGTGACCTACACGAGCGGGCCCTATGCAGGCAGGCAGATCGCGTTCTGCTGCGGCGGCGCGAGCGGCGGACAGGTCAACACGGGCGTGTACATCGTCGACGTGACCAACAAGAGCGCCATGACGCAGCTGTCGTACACGACCTACCCGGGGGCGAAGTTCTGCCACCAGAGCTGGCTGTCGAACGACCTGGCCCGCATCTACATCAACGATGAGCTCGACGAGGGCGCCACGACGAACCTGACCACCACCATCGTGATGAACGTGGCCAACCTGTCCGCGCCCTTCGTCGAGGGCGCGTTCAACAACGGCAACGCCGCGATCGGCCACAACCTCTACATCAAGGACAACCTCCTCTTCGAGGCGAACTACCGGAGCGGCGTCCGCGTCTTCGACCTCGCGCAGAGCGCCGGGAATCCGCCGGAGGTCGCTTACTTCGACACCTGGCCCGGAGACGATCTCCCGCAGTTCAACGGCTTGTGGAACATCTGGCCGTACTTCCCCAGCGGCACGGTCATCGGCAGCGACCTCAACCGCGGGCTGTTCGTCTGGAAGATGGGACCCGCTCCCGCATCGTTCGCATTCCCGGGCGGCCGGCCCACCATGGTGCCGCCGTCGGGCGGCACCGTCACCGTCGACGTCGTTCCCTCCGCGGGCACGACCATCCCGGCGGGTGCGGTCAAGATGCAGGTCGTCGTCGGTGCCACGGCGACGGACGTGGTCGCCGTCCCGCAGGGCGGCAACCGCTACCTGGCGCAGTTCCCGGCGATCCCCTGCACGTCGCAGTTCTCGTACTCGTTCCGCGTGGACCTTCCGGGCGACTCATACGCCGACCCGTCCGGGCCCAGCAGCGCGATCTCGGCGAGCGGCCTCTCGGTGACGCTCAACGACGCCTGCGAAGCGCAGGGTGCGTGGCAGCTGAGCGCGCCCGGCGACAACGCGACCGCCGGCCTCTGGACCAACGCCGACCCGGTCGGCACCGCTGCGCAGCCCGAGGACGACCATTCCGCGACCGGCACGAGGTGCTTCGTCACGGGCAACGGCGCCGCGGGCGGCGCGGTGGGTGCGGCCGACATCGACGGCGGCACCACGACGCTGACCTCGCCCTCGTTCCTGGCCTCCGGCCCGAACTCGTTCATCAGCTACTGGCGCTGGTACTCGAACAACCAGGGCGCGGCGCCCGGCGAGGACAGCATGCCCGTGCTCATCTCCAACGACGGCGGCACCAACTGGGTGCAGCTGGAGCTGGTCACGGAGAACGCCGGCGCCTGGGTGCAGAAGTCGTTCCGCATCTCGGACTTCGTCGTGCCGACGTCCAACATGAAGCTGCGCTTCGTGGCCCGCGACCTGATCAACGGCTCGGTCGTGGAGGCCGCCGTGGACGACGTGCAGGTCATCAACTACGACTGCTCGGTCGCGGCCGACATCAACCGCGACGGCAAGGTGGACGGAGCCGATCTGGGCCTCCTGCTCTCGGGCTGGGGCCAGGCCGGCTCGACGGACCTCAACCAGGACGGCACCACGGACGGCGCCGACCTCGGGGCGCTGCTCTCGGCCTGGGCGCCGTGATCCGCAGGCACGCTCCGCTGCCATCCACGTGATCCGAACCGCCCCGCCGGCGCAACCCGGCGGGGCGGTTTCCTGTTCAATGGTGACCATGGACACCTCACGCCGCACGTTCGTGCTGACCTCGCTCGCCACACCGTTCGCGATCGGCGCCGCCGCCGGCGCCGCGCGCGCCGCCGCGCCCGCCGCGAACCCGAAGCGCGTGCGCCCGTGGGAGAACAGCAAGCTGCGCGTGGCCAAGGTGGGCTGCGGCGGCATGGGCAACGCGGACCTCACGCAGGTCAGCGGCCACAAGATGGTCGAGATCGCCGCGCTGTGCGACATCGACCAGCGCCAGCTTGACGCGCTGCGCCTGGGCGGGAAGAACGACGCCGGCAAGGCGTTCGCCGCGCGTTTCCCGAACGTCCCGCAGTTCAGGGACTGGCGCGAGATGCTGGCGAAGATGGGGGACTCGATCGACGCCGTCGTGATCAGCACCGCCGACCACATGCACGCGCCGATCGCGATGAGCGCGCTGAACATGGGCAAGCACGTCTA
>CANHFL010000060.1 GCA_947459855.1 Planctomycetaceae bacterium
CCGGCTCTCGAAGATCCGCACGCGCATCGCCGAGGGCGACCACACCTGGGAGGTCGACCGCTTCCTCACACTGCCCGTCGCGCTGGCCGAGTGCGAACTGCCCAGCCCCGACGCGCCGCTGGCGATCCCGGCCTGGCTGGCGCCCTTCATCGAGCGCGAGGTCACCGAGGAGCCGGCGTTCCGCAACTCCGAGCTCGCGCGCCGCGCCGGCCTGCTGGGCGAGGCGCGATAAACACCGCGGTGCCATGCGGCCGTGCCCTGGCCGCCACGCACGAGGCGGCCTTCCGGGGCCCCGCAGCCGCGCCGCCCGGCCTGCCCCAGCCCGGTTCCGCTACCATCCCCTCCCTTCGAAGGAGATCCCGATGCCCTTCCAGTGTGCCATCGTCACCCCGTCCGACGCCGTCCTCGACACCCCGGCCACCTATGCCTCGTTCGAGGCCTGGGACGGCCAGCGCGGCGTCGCCCCCGGCGCGTCGGCGTTCCTGACCAAGCTTGGCACCGGCCTCGTCACCATCACGCCCGCCGACGGCAAGCCGCGCACCTTCGTGCTGGACGGCGGCTTCGCACAGATGGAGGGCGAGCGCCTGACGCTCCTTTCGGAGCGCGCGATGGAAGGCACCGGCATCGACACCGCCGCCGCCACCCGCGAGCTGGCCGAGGTCAACGCCAAGGTCACCGCGTCGAACGAGACGCCACTCTCGCTGGACCAGCGCGCCGCCCTCGAGCGCGCCCAGCGCCTGGCGCGCGCCAAGATCGCCGCCGCCGAGCAGTCGCGCAAGTGAGTCCCCCGGGCGCGCACCCGCGCCCCTCGGGACCGACCCTCCGCAACGCGCCCCCAACGGGCGCGTTTCGCGTTTTGCAGCGGTTTGTGGCACACTGCGCACATGACCTCCACTGGTGAGTCGCCCTCAACCTTCGCCGTGATGGCCGAGTCGGCCGAGGCCGCGCACCCCTGCGCGGACCTGCCGATCGAGTCCCGCGTCGAGGCGCTCCTGATGGTGGCCGACCGCCCGATGTCCGAGGGCCGGATCGCCGAGCTCCTGGGCATCATCGACGCCGCGCCCGCCCCGCGCCGCCGCCGCAAGGCCGCCGCCGCCGAGGGTGCCGAGGGAGCCCAGCCCGAGGCTGCGCCCGAGCCCGTCGAGGAGACCCCGCAGCAGAAGCGGGCCGCCGCGCAGGTCCGCGACGCGATCGCCGCGCTCAACGCGCGCTACGAGTCGGACGGCCGCACGTTCCGCATCGAGAGCGTCGCCGGCGGCCGCCAGGTGATGACGCTGCCGCAGTACGCGCCCATCGTGCAGCGCGTGAAGGGCGTGCGCGAGCAGGGCCGCCTGACGCAGGCCGCGCTCGAGACGCTCGCGATCATCGCGTACCGGCAGCCGATCCTGCGCGCCGACCTCGAGGCCATCCGTGGCGTCGCATGCGGCGAGGTGCTGCGCAGCCTGATGGAGCGCCGCTACGTGAAGATCGTGGGCCGCGCCGACGAGGTCGGCCGCCCGATGCTCTACGGCACCACCACCGAGTTCCTGAAGCAGTTCGGCATCGGCAAGATCGACGAGCTGCCGAACGCGAAGGACCTTCGCTGACCTCGCACGGCGCGCCGCCGCGCGACAGCATCCCTGGAATACAAACGACCCGCGCTGGGAAAGCGCGGGTCGTTCGCTAGAGGGGGGGGAAAGAAACCGGTCTCGGCGAAGGGGTTGCGCGCCGCGCGTCAGGCGCGGCGGCGGCGCCCCTTGCCGAGGATTGCTGCGATGCCCAGCACGGCGCCCGCGCCGGGGGCGGGGACGGCCTGCAGGACGAAGCTGGTGCCGAAATCGACCGTGTCGCCGGCGCCCAGCTGGAACACCATGCGGATTCCCATCGCATCGCCCATGGGGATGGTGGGCATGCCCGGGATGGGCGTGCCGAACGCCTGGCCGGGGATCACCCCGATGCCGAACGGGTTGGCGGTGACGCTGAAGGGGGAGTTGATCAGGCTGGCGATCGTCGTGTCGGCCTGCGATCCCGCGGCGCGCACGAGGTAGCTCCACGCCGACGTGCCCGCGGTCGAGAAGAAGCCTCCGTCGAAGTCGGCCGTCAGCAGCCCGCTGACCGATCCGCCGGCCAGTGCGCTGGTTCCCTGTGCGACCGTGGGCAGGATGACGTCGATGGTGAACGTCTGCAGCGACGCCGTGTTGTTCGTCAGGGTGAAGCTGCCGCCGATGAGGCCGCGATCCAGCACCGACGTGTCGTTGCACGTCAGGTCGAACTGTGCGTTGAAGCCCACGTAGCGCTGGTCGCCCGTGAACTGGTACTGGCCTGCGGTGCCGGTGGCGGTGCCGGTGCTGCTCCACGACGCCGATCCGGCGCCGGAAGAGGTCACGTTGAACTGCAGGTTGGACATCGCCGCGGATGCGCTGCCCACGAGGGCAAGTGCTGCGGCGGAGGTCAGGATTGCGAACTGCATGGCGGACCCTTTCCCTTCACGCACGCGGTGCCTCTCGCGCGCGGAACCCTTTCCCTACCAAGTTTCGCGCAGGGCCCCGTGGCCGCTGCGCACGTCAACGTCGATCAGGCGCGGCGGCGACGGCCGCGGCACCCGATGCCGGCCAGCGCGGCAAGCCCGACGGCTCCCGGCGCAGGCACGGCCTGGACGACGAAGTTGCTCGCGAACGACACCTTGTCCCCGGCCGACAGCGTGAACTGCAGGCGGATGGACATGGTGCCGCTGGCGCTGCCCGTGGGAAGCACCATGTTCGAGAACGACGCGGGCGTGGACGCGTCGCTCATGTACGGATTGACCTGGAACGACCAGTCGCCGGGCAGCAGCGTCTGCACGGCCGTGTTCTGGATCATTGCGGTGTAGATGGCGGTGGTGCCCAGCGAGCTGAGCGTGGCGCCGTTGCCGTTCATGTCGATGAGGATCGCGGCGACGTTGCCGCTCATGGTCGGGTCGAGGACCGCACCCGCCAGGCTGATCGTCTGCATGACGTCGTAGGTCCTGGCCTGCGTCGTCGTGTTGGTGAACGTCTGGTTGAACGTCACGATCGCGGCGTTGGCCGCTCCCGCGATTCCCATCGTGGCCGCCGAAACGGCGACAAAATGACGAATGAACACGTGCCCTCCCTCTCTCGGGGACACGGTCGTACCCTTTCCCTCAGGCCGACCGATCTCCTGGTTGTGCGTCCCGACGCGAAGGCGCCGGGACATGTGGAAAAGTAGCACCAACGTGCGGCGCCGCAAGCATTTGCCCCCGGATTTGAACGTCAGGAACTTATGAGGCTTCCGTCTGCGCGGACGATTCCCTGGGCCGACGGTGGGCTTCCGGGGCGGCATCCCGGCCCCAGGCCCGGGAATATCCATCGCCCTCCGGCCGGATCCACTCCTGCACGGCGTCACGCATCTCCTTGAAGGTCCGGGAATTACGTATGACGTCCTTCAGCCGCCCCACGTGGCCCATGGTCTTCCCGTACCAGCTGATCCGCGCCCGCATGCAGTGCAGGGCGTGCTCCAGGGAGTGGTGCTGCTCCAGCAGGTCGATGTGGCGGCCGATGCACGCCAGCTTCTGGTTGAGCGTGGGCTCCGGCGGGATGGTGCCGGTGCGCAGGCCTTCCCACGCGCGGCGGAAGACCCACGGCGTGCGCAGCGCGCCGCGGCCGATCATCACGCCGTGGCAGCCCGAGGCCGCCATCAGCTGCTGCACGTGCTCGGGCTCGGTGACGTCGCCGTTGCCGAAGACCGGGATGCGGTCCACGGCGCGGACCACCTCGCCGATGCGCTGCCAGTCCGCGGTGCCGCTGAAGAACTGCACCGTCCAGCGCCCGTGCACCGTCACGGCGGCGATGCCTGCGCGCTCCAGGTCGCGCGCCAGCTGCGGTGCCACGAAGCGCTCCGGGTCCCAGCCCAGGCGCATCTTGGCGGTCACGGGCACGCGGCCTCCGGAGTGCTTCTCGACGGCGCGCACGATCCGCTCCGCGAGCCGCATGGTGTTCACCGCGTCGCACAGCAGGAGCGAACCGCCGTTCTTCTTCGCCACCTTGTCGACGGGGCAGCCCATGTTGATGTCGATGACCGCCGCGCCGTTCTCCACGGCCCAGCACGCGGCCTCCGGCAGCGGGTCGTCCCAGTTGCCGTAGAGCTGCATGCCGCACGGTGCGTCGGTAGGCGCGGTGGCCGCCAGCTGCAGGCTCTTCGGCGTGCCGCGCAGCAGCGCGCGGCTGTTCAGGAGGTCCGTGTAGGCGATCCCCACGCCGCCCTGTTCGCGGCAGAGGATGCGGAACGCCAGGTCCGTGTGGCCCGCGATGGGCGCCAGCAGCAGCGGCGCCGCAAGCTCGACCGGGCCGATGCGGACGGGGGCGGGCGCGGCGGTCACGAGGACTGCTCCAGGACCGCGTCGGTCAGTCGGTAGAGGCCCAGCAGGAAGCCGCCGGCCGCGAACGGCTCGACCGTGAGGCGTCCGCGGATCGAGCCGTAGCGGAAGAGGTGCTGGCCCTGCACCGGCACGGCGCGCGCCAGCGAGACCTCGATGGAATCGAACGGCGTGGGCGGCAGGCCGACGCAGCAGCCGTCCCACTTGTTCAGCATGACCATCAGGTCCTTCGTCTCGAAGACCTGCAGCGGCGGTGCCCAGTAGCCGCTGATCCGGACCCACGCGCCGCGCAGGTCGCCCACGCGGCCGGGCACGATGAACTTGCCGGCCTGGGCATCCACCGTGCCGCGCAGGCTGCCCAGCAGGTCCCAGGTGATGTCGTAGGGGTCGGACTCGGTACCCGCGCCGCGCACCGTGTAGCGGCCATCCAGGCGGACGGTGCGGTCGTCCACGCGCTCGACCTGCGCGGCGGCGCCGGCCGTGATGTCGGGGGTGGAGGTGGCGGGGGCCAGCAGGGACTCGACCGCCGAGGCGGCAGGGCCGGCGGCGGCGGGCGTGGTCGCGGTGGGTTTCACGGGCACGCTCACCGCCGTGGGGGCCCCGGCAGGCTCTGCGGCATCAGACACCGATCTCTGCGGCGGGGCCGCACCCTCGCTGGGCCACAGCGCCGCCGCAACGGCGGCGAGCAGCACGGCGGCGGCGATGGCCCAGACCCAGCGCATGGCGTCATCGTAGGGGAGCGTGCAGCCGGGACCGCATCAACGGCGCGAGCCGCCCTGCTCAACCAGGTGCACGATCGCGTCGTGCACCGCGCTGACGTGCAGCGTGCCGTCGGGCAGGTGGTCCAGGCCGTCGGCGATCAGAACGGGCGAGTACGGCGAACCCGTCTCGATGCGGCCGTGGCTGCCGCGCACGAGCGACGGGTCCAGCGGCACCGTCTCGATCAGCGTGCGGAAGCCCATGCGCCGCAGCGCCAGCTTCCGGGCCACGTACGCGGCCGGCGCGCGGATCGCCGGGTCCATGAAGAGCTCCAGCGGGTCGTAACCCGGCTTGCGGTGGATGTCCACGGTGCGCGCCCAGTCCGGCGCGCGCCGGTCGTCCAGCCACCACGGGTACGCGAACCATGCGCCGGACGCAGCCACCGCCATCAGCTCGCCGCTGCGCGCGTGCAGGATGCCGGCGGTGCGCTGCGCCTCGGCGTCCAGGACGCGCTCGACGGATGGGTCCGATTCCAGCACCGCGCGCACCGCGGGCACGTCGTCCGCGCGCTTCACGTAGACGTGGGCGACCTGGTGGTCGCAGACCGCGAACGCGCGGCTTTCGCCCGCATCCAGGTACTCGCGCCCGTTCTCGGTGCGCAGCGCCACGAAGCCGGCCTCGCGCAGCAGGCGGTTGGGCGCCACCGCGCGGTCCACCGGCGCGATGCCGTACTCGCTGACCACCATCACGCGGACGCCGGCGTGCTCGAAGAACTTCAGCAGCGCGCCGAAGATCCGGTCGATCTCGCGGATCTCGCGGTCGGTGCGCGGGTCGTCGGGACCGAACTTCTGCAGGCAGTAGTCCAGGTGCGGCAGGTAGACCAGCTGCAGCGTGGGCTCGTGGCGGCGCTCCACCTCCATCGCCGCGTTCGCGATCCAATCGCTGCTGTGCGCGTCGGAACCGGGGCCCCAGAAGTGGAAGAGCGGGAACGGGCCGAACTTCGCCTGCAGTTCGTCGCGCAGGCCGGCGGGGTGCGTCCAGCAGTCCGGCACCTTGCGCCCGTCGGCGCGGTACTGCGGCCGCGGCGTCACGGCCACGTCCACCGACGAGTGCATGTTGAACCACCAGAAGCTGTTGGCCACGGTCGGCGCCGGGCGGCCCGCGGCGCGCGCGCGCTCGCGCAGCGTGTCCCACACCTTGGGTGCCTGCACCAGGTGGTTCGACTGCTTCCAGAAGTGCACCTCCTGCAGGCTGCGGTCGAACCAGCCGTTGCCGACGATGCCGTGATCGCCGGCGCGGCGGCCGGTGAGCATGGAGGCCTGGACGCTGCACGTCACCGCCGGCAGGTCGGGCGCCAGCGTGCGGATGCCGCCCGCCTTCTGCGCGAACGCCTGCAGCGCGGGCGACTTCCGCCGCGCGAACACGGACGGCGAGAGCCCGACGATGTTGAGGACGGCGACGCGCACGGGGTCAGAATACGACGCCTGCCTTCGCCAGCTGCGCGTCCACCTGCGGCGCCCAGCCGCGGTTGGCGGCGGGGCTGGCCGGACTGGGGTGCAGCACCTGGTGGACGGGCGGAAGCGTGGCGGCGTCGGCGCCGGCCGCGCGCATCGCGTCAAGCACCGCGGTCGCGCGCTCGGCGGCGAAGGCGCCGAACCCCACCACGGGGTGCGGCTCGAGCACGCGGATGCACTCGCCCAGCGCGGTGTCGCACGCGGCC
>CANHFL010000061.1 GCA_947459855.1 Planctomycetaceae bacterium
GCGCATCGCGCCGCCGATGTCGCGGGCCGACCGTGCGCGGCTTGACGACATCCTCACGCGCACCGCGGGTTTCCGCGGCCAGCTTGCCGAGGCCACGAAGATGCGCCGGTCCGACTGGGAGCTCGACCGGAGCAGGGGATTCGAGATGCTGCTGCCGCACCTGGCTCCCATGCGCAGCGCCTCGCGGCTGCTGCGCGCGCAGATCGCCGCACAACTGGACGACGGTGACGGCGACGCCGCGGTGCAGACGCTCGCCTCGCTCGGCGGTCTTGCTGCGCACGCGAGCCAGGACGGGATCCTGGTCTCGTCGCTTGTCGGCTCGGCGATCGGCGCGGTGTTCACCGACAACGGCACCCTGACCGCTGAATGGGGCCTGATCGACCAGAAACGCGCCACCGCGCTGCTCGACGCGCTGGGCCCGCTGCAGGGAAGCGACCCGTTCCGCTACGGCGAAGCGATCAAGGGCGAATACGACGCGGTGCGTGCGACCATAGGTGGGCTGAAGTCGGACGAGGCGTTGCGGGACATGATGAGGCAGTTCGGCGCGCACGACGTCCCTGGGCTGGACACGTTCACCCTGGCGCAAGCCAACGGCGAGATGCGCCGCATGCGGCCGATGTACGACGCCGCCACCGCCGCCTTCGCGAACCCCGACCCGAATGCCGCCCGCGCCGCACTCAAGCAGCTGCAGACGGACATCGAGTCGGGCAAGTACGGCAAGCTGGCCGAGATGCTGGCGCCCGTGCTCACCTCGGTCTACGAGTCTCGCCTGCGCAGCCAGCAGGACCTCGCCCTCTTCCTCGAACGCCTCCGCGCCATCGCTGCCGGCAAGGAGACCCCGGCGGAGACGATGAACGCCGCGCTGCTCCTGGCCCGTGCCAGCGTCGCCGCGCGCGGCATCCCGGAGGACGCGCAGGAATCGATCGAGCTGCTGCGCGTGGCGCCCACGGCGCTCGACGAGGCCGGCAGGAAGCGCGCCGACGAGATGCTCGCGCGCAGCGACTGCAACGTCACGGCGCTGCTCGCCCAGGCCGCGAACCTGAAGCGCTGCGACTTCTCGATCCTGCGGCGGCCGCTGCCCTCGCTGGAGGTCCCGCTGCTCGGCGGCCTGCGCGGCGCGGTGCGCGCGTCGCTCGCCGCAGGCCTCCGCGACGCGCGCGCACGGAAGTCCGCCGACCCCGGCGCGCTGGCCGCGATTCTGGGCTTCCGCGCGGCTGCGCTGCTGGCGACCGATCCCAGCCTGTCGCGCGCGGCCGTCGGCCGGACGATCTGGGTGGAGTCCACCGCAGCGCTCGAGGACTCGCTCAAGGCCGGCCCGCTCGGCGCCAAGGTGCGCGACGAGGTCGAGCGCGCGCTCGGCACCATGCCGCCGTCCGACCCGTTCGGCTTCCGCAAGGGCGTCGAGCGCGACGCGGTCCGCACCGTCGACGAGATGGCGCGCTACGCCTCCGGCGGCACGCCCGAGTCACGCGAGGCGCGCGCGCAGATCCTGCGCCAACGCGGGCCCGGCAGCATGTTCGCGCGGGTGGCGATCGCCACTGCCTCGCGCGGGACGGATGATTCGTTCCCGGATGCGAAGGATGGCATCCTGGTGCGGCTGACCGACGTCTATCCACCCGACGCAGCCGCAGCGGCGGCGAAGGCGTTCGCCGACGCCGAAGCCCGCTACGCCGAACCGCGCAAGGACACCGCCGCGCTCAAGGACCTCTGGATCCTGCCGCCGGTGCCCTTCGACCTGCCGCTCGAAGAGCAGAAGTCCCGCTTCAAGCGCGAGGACGTGGCACGCGGCGTCGTGTTCATGGACGCGGCGATCCTTGCCGGCATGGGCACCGCCGAATACCTGCGCGCGTTCGACGTGCTGAAGGCCGCCAAGGTCGCCGAGTGACGCCGCGCGGCGCCCCGCGGCCACGCCACGTCAGCGGATGAACCGCAGCCGCCCCGCGTCGGGGATGACCCCTGAACCGCCCAGTGCCGCAGGCAGCGGCAGCGGCGCGGGGAAGTACACCGCCCACGCCTTGCCGACGATCAGCTCGCGCGGGACCACGCCGGGCTGCGCGTGCTCGTCGCCCACCAGGCGGCGCGTCAGCTCGTGCGAACGGCCCCACAGGCGCGCGTCGCGGCTGGCGGCGCTGTTGTCGCCCAGCATCACGAATTCGTCGGGCCCGACCTGCGCGGGGTGCGCGTAGTCGGTCGCGAAGCCGTGCCCATAGAGGTAGTCGCCGTTCACCGAGTACTGGTTGTTCGCATCGTGCTCGACCGGGCGGTAGTACAGGTCCCGGTCGAGCGCCACGCGGTGCAGCATGAAGGGCACCTTCGTCTCGAACGACCACGCCAGCGCGGGCGGCGTGGGGTAGTGCGGGTCGGAACTGCGCTGCGCGTACTGCTCGACGGTTCGGCCGAACATGCTGCCGCGCACGCGGTCGCCCAGCGTCGGGAAGTCGTAGGGCAGCTGCAGCGCCAGGCCGCCGTCGACGAAGACCCACAGCTGCTGGTCGACGTGCCAGAACTCGAGCGTCAGCAGGCCGTCGGCGCGAGGCGCGTAGGACGCCTTGGCCTGGCCCAGCACCTCGCCGCTCTCGCGGCCCGTGCGCTCCACCGACACGCTGCGATCGGCGCCGGACACCATGAAACGGAACACGTTGCTGCGCGCGGTCAGCGCGAACGTCGTGCTGAACTGCGAAAGGTCGGCGCACTCGACGGTCGCCGCCAGGCGGACGTCGCTGACCGGGAACTGGCGGTCGTTGCGCCACGCGGGGTCGGCCATCGCGCGCAGGCCCACGCGCGAGGCCTCGGCGGCCAGGCGCAGCGCGTTGTAGCCGTTCCAGTCGTCGATCGGCCACGCCTGCGAGTTCCACGCCAGCTCGGCGCGGCCCGTGCCCTCGAAGCGCCACGTGCGCGAGGGGTCCAGCTTCCACTGCTCCGCCGACGCGCCCTGCGCCTGCCACGGCGGGCCGTCCCACTTCGCCTGCATCTTCGTCTCCAGCTCGCGCCGGTCGACGATCGGCTGGTAGTCGCTGTCGTAGACAGGCTGCCACACGGCGCGCTGCACGTGCTCGGGCTTGCGCGTCACCTTCAGCGCGTCGGTCGCGGCTCCCAGCGGACCGGTGAAGACGTCGCCGTCCATCAGCAGGAACGACTCGTTGGGGAGGCCCACCATGCGCTTGATGTAGTTCTGCGTCTCGCCCGCGGGGTCGGTCGGCACCTTGAAGACCACCACGTCCCAGCGCTGCGGCTCGCTGACCAGGAACAGCGGCTTCAGCACCAGCACGCGGTCGCCCGCGCGGGCCTGCTGCACCACCGCCATGGCCGGCACCACCGCCAGCGGCACGCGCTGCGTGATCATCGGGTCGATGACCGCGATCGGCCGGTTGCCCTGCTGCGCGTCCATGATCGCCGGGCTGGCATCGGTCGCGTACTCGTAGCCGGTGACGGGGCTGAAGAGGCGCACGTGCGCACCCATCAGCGTCGGGCCCATCGATCCGGTCGGGATCACGAAGCCTTCCAGCACGAAGCCGCGGAAGGCCAGCGCGATCGTGAACGCCATCATCAGCGAGATGACGGTGCCCAGGACGTCGGTCTCGGGCTTCGACTTCGTTTCGGCGTTCATGCGGGCAGGGATGCTAGCCGCCGATGGGCGGCTGGCCGGGCGCGCCGGGGCCTCCGCCCTGCCCACCCTTGCCGCGGCGGCGGCGGCGCTTGCGCCGGGGCGCGGCGCCTTCGTTCGCGGGAGCGGCGCCCGGCGCGGGGGCCGGTGTGCCGGAAACGGGCGGTGGCGTGGTCGGCTTGGCAGCGGGCGTTCCCGGCGCCGGTGCGCGGTCGCCCGACGGCTTCGCGGGCGGCTTCGGTGCGGGCCGGTTCGCGGGCGCGCCGGAACCGCGCGCACCGGCACCACCCACGCGACGCGCCACCGCGTCGGGGTTCGCGCCGCGAAGCGGATCGGGCGCCGCCGGCGGCGCCGCATCCGGCGGCAGCAGCTCCGCGACGGGCACCGCGATCTCGCGCCCGTCGGCCTCCAGCCGCACCAGCGCCAGCTGCACCAGGATCTTCGTGTCGACGACGATGCCCGTGCCCTCGGCCGTGCCCACGCGGCTCTTCAGCTTCGGCAGCTTCTTCTTCAGCTCGTCGTACGTCTCGTCCTCGTAGCGCAGGCAGCACATCAGGCGGCCGCACCGCCCGCTGATCTTCAGCGGGTCCAGCGACGCCTTCTGCGTCTTCGCGCTCTTCATGCTGACGGGCTTCAGCACCTTCAGGAAGTTCGTGCAGCAGCAGTGCTGGCCGCACTTCTCGTAGTCGGCCACCAGGCGCGCCTCGTCGCGGGCGCCGATCTGGTGCATCTCGACGCGCGCGCCGAAGTGCCGCGCGAGCGCCGGCACCAGCTCGCGGAAGTCGACGCGGTCCTCGCTCAGGTAGTGCACCACGACGTGCTCGCCGCCCAGGACAGGCTCGACCTCGACGATCTTCATCGTGAAGCCCATGCCGCGCGACTTCTCGCGCACCGCGTCCAGCTCGGCTCGGCGGTAGCGGTCGCGCATGCCGGACCAGCGCGCCAGGTCCTCGACCGTGGCCACGCGCAGGACGCGGCCGTTGGTGTGGAACGGATAGTCCTTGCCGCCGGAGTTGTCGATGTACTCCAGCATGTCGCGGCGGCTGACGCTCTTCGAGCAACCGCTGTTGGGGCAGGTGGTCGTCAGCATCTCGGCAAGCTCGGTGCCGCGGTGCGTGCGCACCACCAGCTTGCTGCCGCAGCCGGGCTTGGCGTCGCCGTCGTACGGGTACTCGCCGATCATCGCCGCCGAGCCGAACTTCACGACGATCGACGTCGGCGGCTTCAGCCGCGCGTACGCCTCCGCGTCCGTCATCGCATCGCGGTGCGCGGGGTCGGCGTCACGTTCGAAGATTGGAAGCGGGAAGATCGACAAATGGCCTCACGCGTACGACTTCACCGAGTCGCACGTGCACACCAGGTTCCGGTCGCCGTACGGGTTGTCCACGCGGCCGACGGTCGGCCAGTACTTCCACCCGCGCAGCCACGGCGCGGGGTACGCCGCCTCCTCGCGCGTGTACGGACGGTCCCACGTGCTCGCCGTCACCACGGCCGCGGTGTGCGGCGCGTGCTTCAGGGGGTTGTTGTCCTTGGTCCAGGTGCCGTCCTCGACCTTGCGGATCTCCTCGCGGATCGCGATCAGCGCGTCGCACAGGCGGTCGCACTCGGCCTTGCTCTCGCTCTCCGTCGGCTCGATCATCAGCGAGCCGGGAAGCGGCCAGCTCATGGTCGGCGCGTGGAAGCCGTAGTCCATCAGGCGCTTGGCGATGTCGTCGGTCTTGATGCCGGCGGTCGCGTCGAACGGGCGCACGTCGATGATGAACTCGTGCGCGCAGCGGCCGTTGGCGTTCGTGTAGACGACGTCGTAGTGCCCTTCCAGGCGCTTCGCCATGTAGTTGGCGTTCAGGATCGCGACCTCGGTCGCGCGGCGCAGGCCCTCGCCGCCCATCATCGCGATGTACATCCAGCTGATGGGCAGGATGCTGGCGCTGCCGTACGGCGCGGCGCTGATCGGGCCGATCGCGTGCTTGCCCGCGCTGAGGGGGCGCGACACCGGGTGGCCCGGCAGGAACGGCGCCAGGTGCGCCACGACGCCGATCGGGCCCATGCCCGGGCCGCCGCCGCCGTGCGGGATGCAGAACGTCTTGTGCAGGTTCAGGTGGCAGACGTCGGCGCCGATGTCGCCGGGCCGCGTCAGGCCGACCTGCGCGTTCATGTTCGCGCCGTCCATGTAGACCAGTCCGCCGTGCGCGTGGACCGCGTCGCAGATCTCGCGGATGCGGTCCTCGAAGACGCCGTGCGTGCTGGGGTAGGTCACCATCACCGCGGCCAGGTCCTTCGCGTGCAGCGCGGCCTTCTTCTTCAGGTCATCGACGTCGATGTTGCCCTCGGCGTCGCTGTCGACCGGCACCACCGTCATGCCCGCGACGACCGCGCTGGCGGGGTTCGTGCCGTGCGCGCTGTCGGGGATCAGGCAGACCGTCCGGTTCGCCTCGCCGCGGTGCTGGTGGTAGGCGCGGATCACCATCAGGCCGGCGTACTCGCCCGCGCTGCCGGCGTTCGGCTGCAGGCTGACGGCCGCGAAGCCGGTGACCTCGCAAAGCCACTGCTCCAGCGTGCGGAACAGCTCGGCGTAGCCCTTCCACTGCTCCTTCGGCGCGAACGGGTGCAGCTTGCCGAAGCCGGGCCACGTCACCGGGATCATCTCGCTGGTGGCGTTCAGCTTCATCGTGCACGACCCCAGCGGGATCATGCTGTGCACCAGGCTCAGGTCCTTCGACTGCAGGCGCCACAGGTAGCGCAGCATCTCGTGCTCGCCGTGGTAGGCGGCGAAGACGTCCTGCTGCATGAACGGCGTGGTGCGCGCGAAGGCGCCGAGCTTCGCGGCGGGCGCGGTGCGCGCCACGTCGGCGACCTTCGGGGCGGGCTTGCCCGTGCCGGTGGCGAAGATGTCGACAAGGTCCTGCAGGTCGGCCGGGGTCACGGTCTCGTCCAGCGTCACGCCCAGCGATCCGTCGCCGTAGGTCCGCAGGTTGATCTGCTTCACGGCCGCGGCCGCCAGCACGGACTGCTGCGTGGCGCCGCCGCCCAGCTTCACGCGCAGCGTGTCGAACCACGTGCCGCCGCCGCAGTCGTGGCC
>CANHFL010000062.1 GCA_947459855.1 Planctomycetaceae bacterium
ATGGGCCGCGCGAGGCACGGTTGCGCGCCGCCGTCACCGCGCTGCTGGTGCATCCCGGGTTCCTCTTCAGGGCCGAACCGGACCCAGCACCGCCGGCGCCGCAACGTGCGCTCACGGGTCACGAGGTCGCGGCACGCCTCGCCGCGTTCCTCTGGTGCAGCGTGCCGGACGAGGCGCTGCTGGCCGCCGCCGCCGATGGAAGGCTCGACCGTCCCGACGGGCTTCGCTCCGAGACGGAGCGCATGCTGGAGGACGCTCGTGGCTCCCGGCTCGCGGACCGCTTCGCCCCGCAGTGGCTGGCGATCGACGCGATCGAGGAGCGATCGCCGGACCAGGCGCTCTTCCCGGGCGTGGACGAGGCCCTGCTCGGGTCGATGCGCGCCGAGTCCGTGCTCTTCTTCGACGCGGTGCTGCGCGAACGCCGCCCCGCCGCCACGCTGCTCGATGCCGACTTCACGTTCGTGGACGAGCGGCTGGCGCACCACTACGGCCTGCCGGTGCCGACCGGCGGGGGCATGCGGCGCGCCGCGGTGGATCCCGGGCGTGGCGGCGGTGTCCTGGCGCAGGCGGCGGTCCTGCTGGCCACCAGCAACCCCACAAGAACATCGCCGGTGAAACGCGGCAAGTGGGTCCTCGACTCGCTCCTGGACAGCGCGCCGCCCCCACCGCCGCCAGGCACGCCGCAGCTGCCCGACACCGCGGCCACCGCGGCCAGCGCGCGTTCGATGCGCGAACTCCTCGCCGCGCACCGCGCGGACCCCGCGTGCGCCGCGTGCCACCGGCGCATGGATGCGCTTGGCTTCGCCTTCGAGGCGTGGGACCCCGTGGGACGCCACCGCGACCGCGTGGGTGGCCAGCCCGTCGACGACCGAGGCGAGCTGCCCGACGGGCGGACGATTGCCGGCCTGGGCGCATTGCGGCTCGAGTTGGCGGCCAACCCGGACTTCCTGCGCAGCCTCGCGCGGCACCTGCTCACCTTCGCCACCGGCAAGGAGTGCGGCCCCGCCGAGGACGATCTGCTGGACCGGCTCTTGGAGCGGCTCGGTCCCACGCCTACGCTGCGGGACATGGTGATCGCCATCGCCGAGAGCCCGGCCATGCGGATGCGGGGTGCCAGGTGACCGCCGGCCCGCTGCATCGCCGCACGGTCCTGCGCGGCGCGGGTGCGGTGCTCGCGCTGCCCTTCCTCGAGGCGATGCTGCCGGGCCGCGGGCTGGTCACGCGCACCGCCGCCGCGGCCGCGCGCAGCGCCGCGCTGGCGGACGTGCCGGCCCGGATGGTCTTCGTGTTCGTCCCCAACGGCGTCGAGCCGACGGCCTGGCCGGGATCGGCGCTCGACGCGCTGCAGCCGCACGCCGGCCACTTCACGCTGATGCGCGGCCTGGCCCACCGCAACGCGGCCGCGCTCGGCGACGGCCCCGGCGACCACGCACGCAGCGCCGCGTGCTTCCTCACCGGCGTGCACCCGAAGAAGACCTCCGGCGGCGACATCACTGCCGGCGTCAGCGTGGATCAGCTGGCCGCACGCAGGCTCGGCGGACGCACGCGCCTGGACAGCCTGGAACTGGGCGGCGAACCGACGATGCGCGCAGGTGACTGCGACTCGGGCTACAGCTGCGCGTACAGCGCGAACATCTCGTGGCGGGGCCCGCATACGCCCAGCGGGAAGGACCACGACCCGCGCCGCGCGTTCGAGCGTCTGTTCGCCGACGGCCCGTCCGGCGAGCAGGCCGACGCACGCGCCCGTCGCATGGCGCTCCGAACCAGCATCCTGGACGCGCTCGGCGGCCAGGCGAAGGCGCTGCAACAGGGCCTGGGCACCGACGACCGCCGCAAGCTGGATGAGTATCTCGAGGGCATTCGCGCGCTGGAGCGCCGCGTGCAGGCATCGGAGCTTGCGGCGGGCGCGGATGGCAGCGCGGCCGGAGCGCCGGACGACGCGCTCGACCGCGACCCGAAGGGATACGCCGAACGCATCGACCTGCTGGCGGACATCGCGGTGACGGCGATCGCACAGGACCGCACGCGCATCGTCACGCTGATGCTGGCGAACGAGGGCTCGAACCGCTCCTATGCGGATGTCGGGGTGCCGGACGGCCACCACGAAGTGAGCCACCACGGGAACGACCCGGCGAAGAGCGCCAAGTTCGCGGCGATCAACCGCTGGCAGGCCGCACGCTTCGCACGCATGCTCGAGCGCCTGCGCGCGCGCCAGGAGGCCGGCGACACGCTGCTCGGCCGCACGCTGGTGCTGTACGGCGGCGCGATCGGCGACGGCAACCGCCACAACCACGACGACCTGCCGGTCATCCTGGCCGGCGGCCAGGCGCTGGGCGTCCGGCTGGGTGCCGAGCACGCCAGCCCGCCGGGTACGCCGCTCTGCAACCTCTTCGCGGGCATGCTGGACACGGTCGGTGCGCCGGTCGACCGCTTCGGCGACAGCACCGCGGCGCTCACGCTGCGGACGAAGGCCTGATCCGCCGCAGAAAAGACCGAGAAGAACGGCGAACCGGGGGCACCGGCCATCCTCCCCCGGATTCGGCATCCAGCCGCCCGAACCGGGCGAATCCGCGATGCCATGCAACCGCTTTCCCTGACCTGCTCGACCCTCCTCGCTGCCCTTTTCGCGTGCACCCCCTGCACGGCCGCACCCGATGCGAACCTGGAGTTCGACAACGGCACCACGGGCTGGCAGACCGTCCTGGATGGCGTGATGGGCGGGCTGTCGACCGGGCGGATCGCGGAGGGCGAAGGCGGCACGCTGCGCTTCTCGGGCGAACTCTCGCTCGAGAACAACGGTGGCTTCTCGCAGATCCGCACGTCGGTCCCCGAGGGAACGTTCGCGGGGACGACCGGCCTCCTGCTCCGCGTGAAGGGCGACGGGCGCACCTACCAGTGCGACATCCGCTCGTCGCGCCTGCGCGTCATGGCAGGCGGCTACCAGAGCACCTTCCGGACGAAGGCCGGCGAGTGGGTCGAGGTCGCGGTTCCCTTCGACCAGTGCGTCGCGAACAACTTCGGCCAACGCATGCGGAACGCACCCGCGCTCGACCCCGCCTCCATCGAGTCGGTGGGGATCACCCTCGCCGACAAGAAGGAGGGGCCGTTCGCGATCGAGGTCGACTGGATCCGCCCGATCGGCAAGCCGGCGGCGGGCCAGCCGTCCGCGGGATCGCTCGCATCGGTGGCCACGAAGGCGAACCTCACGACGCTGCTCGCACTGGTGAAGGCGGCCGAGATCGAGTTCCCGAAGGACGCGAAGCTCACGGTCTTCGCGCCCACCAACGAGGCGTTCGCCAAGCTGCCGAAGGCGCAGGTCGAGTTCCTGACGAGCGAGAAGGGCAAGTCGACGCTCCAGCTGATCCTGAAGCACCACGTCGTCGCGCAGTCGCTGGAGAGTGCCGCACTGCTCGACCGCCGACGCGTGAAGGCGCTGTCCGGGCAGTCGCTGGAGGTCGATCCCGGCGCGCTGACGGTCGACGGCGCGCGCCTGGTGGCCGCCGACGTCGCCTTCGACGGCGGGCTGGTGCACGTGATCGATGCCGTGATGCTGCCTGAACTCCGGAGCATCGAGGAGATCGTCGCCGCGGACGAGCGCTTCGCCACGCTGCGGGCGGCCATCGACGCCGCGGGCCTCGGACCGCAGCTCGGCAAGCGGAACCCCGGGCCGTGGACGCTGCTTGCGCCCTCCAACGAGGCGTTCGCGGCCGTCCCCGCCGATGCGCTGAAGGCACTCCTCCAGGATCGGCCCGCGCTCACGGCGGTGCTCGCGGCGCATGTCCTGCCGACGGCGATCCGGCGCGAGGAGATGCTCTCGCAGGGCTCGGCCCGCACGCTCATGGGCGACGGCACCGTGTCCTTCGCGCTCGATTCCGGGGCCATCACGGTCGCCGGCGCACGCATCGAGGTCGCGGACATCGAGGCGTCGAACGGAATCATCCACGTCATCGACCGAGTGCTTCCCGCCCAGGCCGCAGCGACCGCGACGGCCGCCGCCTCGCCGCAGCGGGCACGGCAGGCCGCCGCGATCCTCGAGCTGGCGATCGAACGCGGCGTGCCGCGCTTCAACGCGGGCGATGTCTCGTCGTGCGCCGCGCTCTACGAACTGGCGGTCGCTTCGGTGGTGCTCCTGGGGGCGGATGCCATCGACCCGGGCACCAAGGCCGACCTCGCCGAGGCGATGGGGCGCGCATCGGAACACCAGGACACGGCCGAGCGGGCGTGGATCTACCGCCGCGCGATGGACCGTGCGCTGGACCAGATGCGTGGGTCGACGAAGGCGTCGGGCTGAACGATGGCCTGCGCGACGCCGGCCGCGACCGGGCGCTCCTCAAGCGGACGGCGTTGCACGCACGGCGTGCTTCCGGGTGCGGGCACTCACCGCCGCCGACGCCCGCGCCCGGCCATGCCGGCCAGCCCGATCAGCGCCACCGCGCCCGGTGCGGGCACCGCGACGGTGGTCACCGACAGGTAGCCCGGCAACTGGCGCGTCGACTCTATCCCGTTGGACCACATGCCCAGGGGCGAGTACGGCGGCGGAAAGCCGTTCAGGTAGCTGTAGATGTTAAACGCCGGGCCCGTCGCGGCAGTGAGGGCCGATCCGGTCAGCATGTTGTCGAACTCGCCGGCGGTCATCGTGTCGAGGTCGAACCGGAACATCAGGTCCGACAGCGTCCGCCCGACGCCACCGATCGACTGCGCCCCACCCGACACGATGGCCGTGTCGACGTAGAAGGCCGTGCCATTCGCGCCATTGATGAGGCTGATGCTCCAATCCGCAAGGTCGCCCTCCTGCACCGTGCCAGACGTCCTGCTGGTGGACCAGTTCGCGACCACCTGGGTGATCTGCGCGCCGGTGGCCGCGTACGGGGTCGTCAGGACGTAGGTGGTGCGGTAGACGCCGGCCTCGGCTGCACCGGCACCCGCGATCGCGAGGGTGAACGAGGCGAGGGACAGGCGACGGATGAAGGGAGCGGTGGATGCCGACATGTGCGAAACTCCACTGAAAGGGGTGAAAGGAAGGACTCCGCCCGGACGATTCAACGCCGCCGACGACCGCGCCCGGCCAGGCCGGCCAGGCCGAGCAGCGCCACCGCGCCCGGCGCCGGCACGAGCGTCCCGTACCACGATCCGTTGAACACCGCGGTGCTGTGCGCCGACAGCGAGAACGTCATCAGGTACCCGATGGTGTGCACGTTCGGCCCGTTGGGGATCGCGCCGTAGTAGTTGCTCGCCGAGGGCCCGAGGAACGAGGCCGTGGTCGTGCTGGCGACCGACGGGTTGTTGTTCGAGACGCCGATGCCGTTGATCTGGCCCTGGAGCATCGACGGCGTCAGGCCCGTCAGCGACGCGACCCCGCCCTGGTTCGAGCTCAGGACGCCCGAGAGGTTCGTCAGCCAGTAGAGAAAGCCGCCGTCCGTCGGCGCCTGCACCGGCGACGCGAACGACACCTGGATCTGGAAGACCCGCGTGGTGTCGCCGGTGTTGCCGACGGCGAAGTTCGTGGTGATCGAGGGGCTGTTCGGCACCTGGGTCGTGTCGGTGCCCGTCAGGTTCCAGTTGACGTACCAGCTGCTGCCCGCGGGCGAGACGATCGAGCCGTCGTAGACGTACGCGCCCGACCCCGGGATCTGGAAGCCCGAGGTGGACGTGACGCTCTGCGGCGCGTCGCCCGCGACGGTGACGCCGACGGTGAGCTGCGGCGACACGTAGCCCGCCGACGCGGACCGCGCGCACAGCGTGACCGCTGCGGCGGTGAGCGCAGCGACGGGGAGCGTGGTGGCATGCAGGCGCGAGACGGAAGGCGCGAAGGTCACAGAAGGCTCCTCGGGCACACAGCCCGACCGAAGCCGCTCGCGGCGCGAGCGGACGGACAACCCGCCGAGGTCTGTCGGCGTCAGCCCTGATCCTGTGGGGGCCCTCCGGGACCAGGCACACAGCCTGGGAGCCCCGAGTGTGACCGGGCTTCGGGCGGAGTCCAGTGGACGCGCGGGGGATTCAGGAATGATGCGACCGTCCCGACGCCCCCGAGCCGGCGCACCAGCGCTGCCACTCGGCGCGCATCGCGCCGTGGAACCGGGCGCCGTAGGCCCGTTCGTCCATCAGCGCCGAGGCCCGCAGGCGGCCACGGAGGGTCGTGCGAAGGTCCGCCAGCCGCGGCCGATCCACGGCAAGGCCGGCCGCATTCCGCACGAAAGCGTCCGCGTCCGGCGCCACCAGTTCGGGCAGACCCGCCGCGGCCAGCAGGCTGGCCCCCACGCGGGCCGCGTGACGGCCCCCCTCCAGCACGACCACGGGCACGCCCATCCAGAGCGCCTCGCACGTCGTCGTGGTCCCGTTGTACGGGACGGTGTCCAGCGCCACGTGCACCCGGCCGTACAGCGCAAGGTGCTCGCGCACCGTCGCAGCGTAGGGCAGCACGTCCACGCGCGCGGCATCGATGCCCGCATCCGCGATGCGGCCCAGGAACCGCGCACGCATCACAGGGTCGCCGACCCGCAGCGACTTCACCAGGAGCCGCGACCCCGGCACCGCCGCCAGCACCCGGGCCCACAGCGCAAGCGTCTCGGCCCCGACCTTGGTGGCCAGGTTGAAGCTGCCGAACGTGACGGGGTCCCCGGCCGCCGGCAGCGCCGGCTCCGGCGCATCGTCCGGCGGGCGGTAGCAGAGGAAGCACGGGTC
>CANHFL010000063.1 GCA_947459855.1 Planctomycetaceae bacterium
GATGTCGGCGTGACATGGACGGGCGACAGTCCCGCAGGATGTGATTGCCAAGGCGAACAGCGCTTGAAATACCCGGTGATTCGCTAGTTTGGTCCCCATCCCAGCAACGTATCACAAGGCATCAGCGCGGCAAGGATCCTCGATTGAAATTTCGTATCGCCATCCCCACCGCCTCCGGGTACGCCGCGCATTCCTCGGCGAAGACCCGCGCGGCCAGGGTGGCCACCGTGTCGCCGGGCAGCACGGGGCAGCGGCGCTGCACCAGCACGGCGCCGTGGTCGTATTCCTCGTCCACCCAGTGCACGGTGCAGCCGCTCTCGGTGCGGCCCGCGGCCAGGACGGCGGCGTGCACGCGGTCCCCGAACATCCCCTGGCCGCCGAAGTCGGGCAGCAGGGCGGGGTGGATGTTCAGCGTGCGGCCGCGCCAGGCGTCCACGCGGAAGCGCCGCAGGTAGCCCGCCAGGCAGACCAGCTGCACGCCGTGCGCGCGCAGCGCGGCGTCGACGCGGTCGTCGAAGTCCGACGCGGGCTCGGGCGGCACCACCTGGACCGCGATCCCCGCCGCGCGGCAGGCCTGCGCCGCGCCGGCGTCCGCGCGCGTCACCACGCACACGGCCACCTGCGCGGGCAGCCGGCCCTCGGCGCACGCCCGGGCCAGGTTCAGCACGGTGCGCCCGCCGCCCGAGGCGAGCGCACCGATCCGCACCGGCGCGGTCACTTGCACGCGCCGGTCTGCCACATCAGGAACGCCCACTGGTCCGCGGCCTCGCGCATGCGCGCCTCGAGCGGCTTGCCCTGGCCGTGGCCGGCGTCGCGGTCCACGTACAGCAGGATCGGGTCCTGCGCCGTGTCCGACGACGTGCACGCCTGCAGCATGGCCGCCATCTTGCGCGCGTGCAGCGGGTGCACGCGGCTGTCGTTCTCGCCGGCCGTGAAGAGCACCGCGGGGTACTTGGTGCCCTTCTTCGCGTTGTGGTACGGCGAATACGCGCGCAGCCACTTGTAGGCCAGCTGGTCCTCGCTGCTGCCGTATTCGGGCACCCAGTACTTGGCCAGCAGGAAGTCCTGGTACCGCAGCATGTCGCAGAGCGGCACGGCGCTGATCGCCGCGGACCACAGCTCGGGCCGCTGCGTCACGGCCACGGCCGTCAGCAGGCCGCCGTTCGAGCCGCCCATCACCGCCAGGTGCGCGCTGGACGTGTACTTGTCGTCCACCAGCTTCTGCGCCACGGCGTACAGGTCGTCGAAGACGTTCTGCTTGTTGCCCAGCATGCCGGCCTTGTGCCATGCCTCGCCGTACTCGCCGCCGCCGCGCAGGTTGGCCACCACGTAGATGCCGCCCTTCTGCAGGAACGGCACGATGGTGGGGATGAAGTCGGGCGTCAGGCTGACGTCGAAGCCGCCGTACGCGTAGAGCACGCAGGGGTTCGTGCCGTCCATGCGCAGGTCGCGGCGCATCACCACGAACGCGTGCACGGGCGTGCCGTCCTTGCTGGCGGCGCGGATCTCGCTCACCGCGATGTCGTCCAGCTTGGCCGGCACCTCCGGGCGCACGAAGACCTCGGGCTTGTAGGGCTTCCACCACAGGTCGCAGCGGTAGATGGTGCGCGGGCTGTTGTACGAGGCGAACGAGAAGAACATCTCGGTCTGCTCGCGCGTGGCCGACGTGGCCACGGTGCCGATCCCGGGCAGCGGGATCTCGGCCACCTCGGTGCCGTCGTAGCGGTAGGAACGCAGCGTGTCGTGCGCGTCCTGCTGCCAGGTGACCACGAACTCGTCCTTGCCGAAGTCGACGCCGCCCAGGACCGCGTCCTTGCGCTCGGGCACGATCTCCTTCCAGTTGGATTCGGCGGGGTTGCGCAGGTCCACCTTCACCAGGCGCATGTTGGGCGAGCCCAGCGTGGTGGTCATGTACAGGTGGTCGCCCACCACCTCGACGGGCGCGAAGCGCGCGCCGCGGCCGACCGCGATCGGGGTCTTCGCGTCCTTGCCTTCGCGCAGGTCGGAGAGCGTGGCGCACCAGAGGTCGGTCTCGGACCAGCCGCGCGTGACGCCCAGCACCACCCAGCGGTCGTCCATCGAGATGGCGCCGAACGGCACCTCGGCCGGCTTTTCCTGGCGCAGGAAGACGGGGTCCGAATCCACCGGCGTGCCCAGGCGGTGGAACGCCACCACGCGGCTGTACGGGTTCTTCGGGTCGGTCAGGCGCGAGTACACGAAGCCGTTCCCGTCGCGCGTCCAGCCGCCGAAGGTCACCTTGCCGGGGATCTCGTCCTTCAGCGCCTGGCCGCTGCCCACGTCCAGCAGGCGCAGCACGCTCATCTCGTCGCCGGCGCGGCTGGTGCCGTAGGCCAGCAGGTTGCCGTCCCACGAGGGCACCCACCAGTCCATCGAGACCAGGCCCTTGGCGTCCAGCGTGTTCGGGTCGATCACCAGCGCGGGCAGCGCGTTCTGGCTGCCGGTGCGCGCCCACAGGGCGGGCTGGTTCATGGTGCCCTTGCGCTCGGTGTAGAACCAGCGCGCGCCGCGGTGCTGCGGCACGCCCCAGCTGTCGATCGTCATCAGCGGCCGCAGCGCGTCGGCCAGCGGCGCGCGGCAGGGCAGCGAGTCGATCTTGGCGCGCAGCCACGCCAGCTGTCCGTCGGTCCAGGTCTTGACCTCGGGCGAGTCCTTCTCGAGCTTCTCCAGCCAGCGGTAGTCGTCGGTGACGGTCTCGCCGAAGTACGTGTCGGTGGCGGGTGCGGTGTTCGTCGGGGGCGCGGCCTGCAGGGCCAGCAACGCGAGTGCGGTGATCAGCATGGGGCGCAGGATAGGGCGCGCCCGGCCCGCCGGGGTGCGTGCGTGCGGCCCGGCCCGCCGCGCCTCACTTCTTCACGACGATCGTCTTCCCCCGGTCGGCCTCGCGGTTGCCCGCGATGCAGTCGACGATCACGTCGGCCACGGCCTCGGGGGGGAGGGTGGCGTGGGTCGGCACCACGCGTTCGCTGAAGTTCTTGCGCAGGAGGGGGGTCTCGATCGAGCCGGGGTTCACGCAGAACGCGCGGATGCCCATGCGGTGGCCCTCGACGTGGGCGCTGCGCGTGAAGCTGTCGATGGCCGCCTTGCTGGCCGCGTAGGCGAAGAAGCCCTGGAACGGGTCGGTGCTGCCCAGCGTGCTGACGTTCACGATGCAGCCGGTGCGGCGTTCCTTGAAGTGCGGCCACGCGCGCGTGATCAGGAACGCGGCGCCGAAGGTGTTCTGCAGGAACGCCTCCTCGAGCACCTCCTCGGTGGTGCGCTCGATGGGCGCGTGCGGCGCCACGCCCGCGCAGTTGACCAGCACGTCAAGTTCCCCGAACGCCTCGATGGTGCGGTCGACCACGCCGTGCGCGAAGCCGCTGTCGGCCAGGTCGCCGGCCAGGTGCAGCACCTCGCAGCCGCTGCGCGCGGCGGTGCACTGCTCGGCCGTGGCGTCCAGCTTGCTGGCGGTGCGGCCCACCAGCACCAGCCGGTGGCCCAGGGTGGCCAGCTTCACCGCGGTGGCGCGCCCGATGCCGCTGCCGGCGCCGGTGATGATCGTGACGGGGTGCGCGGGCAGGCTGGGGTGGCTCATGGCGGTGGGGATTCGCCCCGCACCCGCGCGCGGATGCGGGGAAGGGGGCCCGGGGTTCACCCGCCCGTGAAGAGCCGCACCACGTCGTTGTAGAACGTGAAGAGGAACAGCCCGCCCAGCAGGCAGAGGCCGACCAGCGCGGCGCCGTTCTGGAAGCCGGGCGAGGGGGCCCGGCCGGTGATGCGCTCGTAGACCAGGTAGAGGAAGAGCCCGCCGTCCACGATCGGGAGCGGCAGGAAGTTCAGCACCGCCAGGTTCACGCTGATCATCGCCAGGAAGCAGACCAGGTACATGGCGCCGCGGTCGGCCACGCGCGTGCCCAGGTGGACGATCCCCACCGGCCCGCGCAGCTGCTCGACGCCCACGCTGCCTCGCACGATGCGGTCGAGCGTCAGGTAGGTCATGGCCACCATCGTGCGGGTCTGGCGGAAGCCCATCTCGACCGCGCGCAGCGGGTCGCCGCCCGCGGTGAGCGTCACCCAGAGCGGCTCGAAGAGCGGCAGCTCCAGCGCGGACCGCCAGCCCAGCGCGTGCAGCGCGCGCACGTCGTCGGCGGTGAGCGGGAGCGTGCCCGCCAGTTCCGGGTGGCCGGGCGTGGGGCTGGTGGCGGTCACGGGGACGTCGGCGCCCTGGCCGCCGGCGGCGGCCTGCGCGGTGGCGGCCAGCAGCGCGGCGCGCAGCGTGCGCCAGTCGCCCACGGCGGTGCCGCCCACGGTGGCGATCGTGCTGAGGGGCGGCAGCTCCAGCGCGGCGGCGGGGAGCGGCGCGCGCATCGATTGCGCGACCATCGGCGTGTCCCACGCCTGCCCGATGCCCACGTTCAGCTTGCCGCTGCCGTCCACCGCGGCCTTCACCGCCACGGGCGCGCCGTCGCGCAGCACCTCCAGCGCCACGGTGCCGCCCGCGTGGCGGGCGAGTTCCTCGCGGAACGCCGCGATGCGCGGGCCGGCCACGCCCTCGATGCGCAGCACCACGTCGCCGGCCTGCAGCAGGCCGTTGTTCTGGCTGCCCGCGGCCACCTCGCGGATGGCCACCAGCGGCACCAGGCCCGCCAGGCCCTGCGCGGCCTCGCGCACGCCGGCCGCGTCGGCCTCGCCGCGCAGCAGCTGGTACGCGGGGTCCACGCGCACGGTGGCCTCGACCAGCTGGCCGTCGGGCAGGCGCCACGTGGTGGGCACCGGCGCGCCCTTCATGGCGTCCACCAGCGCGCCGATCTCGTCCCAGCGCTCCACCGGCCGGCCGGCCACCGAGACCAGCTCCGCGCCCGGGCCCACGCCCGCCGCGGCGACGCCGGCGTCCTCGAGGAGCCGCTGCACCAGCGGCAGGTCGGCGGCGGTCGGCTGCACCAGGCGCGTGCTGCCCGCGGGGCCCACGCCCAGCGAGAGCAGCCCGTTCGTGCGGTCCTTGCGCGGCGTGGCCACGAAGGTCAGCTCGCGCTGTTCCCCGGGCGCGCCGCGCAGCACGGTGATCTCCATCGGCGTGTCCGGCACGGCCATCGCGCCGGCCACCATCAGTTCGTCGAAGGTCAGCACCTCGCGCCCGCCCGCGCGCAGCACGCGGTCACCGGGCTGCAGGCCCTCGAGCCGCGCCGACGAATCGATCGCCGCCTCGGCCGCGGAGCCGGGCACCACGTCGCCCACCACCGGCGCCTGGAAGCGCACGCCCACCAGGAACACCACCACGAACAGCACGATCGCCAGCAGCAGGTTGCTGACCACGCCCGCGCTGACCACGACCATGCGCTTCCATACCGGCGCGCGCTGGTAGCTGCGCACGTCCGCGGACACCTTGCCGGGGTCCATGTCGTCCTGCCCCAGCATGCGCACGAACCCGCCCAGCGGCAGCGCGCGCAGCGAATACTCGGTCTCCCCGATGCCGTTGCGCGCCAGTTCGGCGTCGGACATCTCCACCGCCGCCTTGCCGTGCGCCGCGATGGTGCGCGGTTCGGTGGAGCCCGCCACCCAGCCGATGCCCTTTCGGTACCCCAGCACCACGGGTCCCATGCCCACCGCGAAGCTCTCGCACCGGATCCCCGCCCACCGCGCGGCCAAGAAGTGCCCCAGCTCGTGCACCGCGATCAGCAGGCCGAACCCGAGCAGGATGAGGATGACGTTCCAGCCGTTCGACAGGACTTCCATGGGGTGCAGGGAAGCCTAGGCGATGGACGACGGGTCCGGGACCGTGTCCTCGCTCACCCCTGCGCCACGCCCGCGACCTCCGCCACCCGCTCGCGCACGAAGGCGCGGGCGGCGGCGTCGGCGGACAGGACGTCGCGGAGGGTGCGCACCGGCGCGGCGGGCAGGGCGTCCAGGGCCTCGGTCACCAGGCCCGGGATGCGGCCGAAGCGGACGCGGCCGGCGACGAATGCCTCGACGGCCTCCTCGTTGGCGGCGTTGAAGACGGCGCCCGCGGTGCCGCCGGCGTCGATCACGCGGTGCGCCAGCCGGATGGCGGGGAAGCGCGCGTGGTCCACGGGTTCGAAGTCGAGCCCGCGCAGCGCGGCCCAGTCCAGGCTGGGCGAGCAGCCCGCCGTACGGTCGGGCCACGTCAGCGCGTACTGGATGGGCAGCTTCATGCTGGGCGGGCTGAGCTGCGCGATCACGCTGGCGTCGTCGAACTCGACGAACGAGTGCACCACGCTCTGCGGGTGCACGATCGCGTCGATGCGGCCGCTGGGCAGGTCGAAGAGCCAGTGCGCCTCGATGACCTCGAGCGCCTTGTTCATGAGGCTGGCGCTGTCGATGGTGACCTTGCGGCCCATCGTCCACGTGGGGTGCTTGAGCGCTTCCGCCAGCGTGGCGTCCGCGGTGCGCTCGGGGGTCCAGGTGCGAAAGGGACCGCCGCTGGCGGTGAGCACCACGCGGCGCACCTCGCGCGGGGCGCCGGCGCGCATGCACTGGAAGACGGCGCTGTGCTCGCTGTCGAC
>CANHFL010000064.1 GCA_947459855.1 Planctomycetaceae bacterium
CCGTTGACGTTCGAGGCGTAGTCGCCGCCCTTCCACGAGACCCCGGAGGACGACACGGCGACCGACCAGTCGGTCGGGTCGAACGGCTCGCCGCTGTGGTAGTTGATGTCCTTGAAGCCGGCGTTGCTCGCGACGACGCCCGCAGGAAGGGCCAGCGCCAGCTGGCGTGCGCCGCGGTGCGAGTTCAGGTTGTGGATCGCGTACTCGTAGTGCCAGGTGCCGTTCGCGTTGGCGGTGACCTTGCAGCCCACGATGAAGCGACCGTCGTTCGGCACGTCGGCGTAGGTGATCCGCACCGCCGGATCCGCGGCCTGCCAGGCCTCGATCGCGGCCTTCTGCTGGAACGTCGACCCGGTCAGCGAGATCGTGTACGCGCCGCTGGAGAGTGCCCCGACCGTGAAGGCGCGGTAGGAGGCGTTGTTGTTCTTGTTGCCGGAGGCCGCATCGCCGGGGTGGATGTAGTGCCCTTCGGCGAAGTACAGCGCACCGGTGTTCTGGGCCGGGTTCAGGTCGTTGCCGTTGATCTGGACGCGGCGGCCGATGGTCGCCGGGGCGGACGGCATGCCCGCGTTGATCGACCCGGGGAAGACCCCGGTGGAGGCATTGACCTCGCTGCGGCATCCAAGGCCCGACTGGCTGCCGTTCAGGCTGGCCGAGTACGGGTCCGAGCAGCCGACCCCGAGGTAGGTGCCGGTGCCGGACGCCTGGCAGCTTCCGCACAGCGTCTGCTGAAGTGCGGTGAAGCCGTGCTTGCCCCAGCCCATGCCGATCTGCTCGAAGCGCCCGTTCCTCAGCCGATAGGCGTTCATCGGGATGAACGGATGGCGGTTGTCGGGCGAGGCGAACCACTCCAGCTGCGCGGTGCCGATGTTGCAGCTGGTGGTGCCGAACGCGTACGCCATGATGGTCTGGCCGTTGACCACGGCGCTGCCGTACTTGGTGACATCGGGGATGGCGCCGACGATCACGTCCTGGCCGGAGGTGCCGCCCCCGCCGCCGCCGCCGCCGCTGCCGGCGTCGATGATGTTCAGCGAGCCGGCGCCGAAGTTGGTCGCCGCGTAGCCGCCGACGGCGATGCGGTAGGTGGTACCGGCGGTCAGCGCGACCGTGACGCTGCTCTGGTAGGCGCAGGCGTCGTCGTTGCAGCCGACGACGGTGTCGGCCACGTTGCACGAGGGCAGCACCGCGATGCGCGTGTCCCAGGTGGCGAGGTTGCAGGTGCTGAACATGAAGTTGGACGTCGCGGCCGGCGTGAACGTCCAGAAGACGCACTTGTACATCGTGTGCGCACCGCAGGGCGCGGCGTCGAAGGCGAGGTTCACCGTCGCCGAGGTCGTGTCGAACGCGTTGTCGCCGACCGACGCCGCGGTGGCGGTGGCGCAGTCGTTCGAGGCGGCCGAGGACCGGGAAGGGACCGCGCCCGAATTCATCTGGCCGACGAGGAGGGCGCTGGCGCCCACGAGAAGGGCGCCGATTCCGAATCGCATCTTCATGGGGACGAGAATAGCCCCGCCCCGGAAGCTTCCAAGTCAGGGCGTACCGGATCCGGCCGGATTCGCGCCTGAGGCACCGCCGCCCCCGGAGGGAGCGGGCTTCCCGGGCGCAGCGGGCTGCACGGGAGAAGTTGCGGGCGCAGGGCCCTTCCCGGAGCCTTGTTCGGGCTTTGCGGAAGCGCCCGGGGTTCCGAGCGCATCGTTCAGCAGCACGGCCAGCCGGACGCCGGCCGCCTCCAGCCGCTGCTCGAGCACCGGCCGGAAGTGCTCGTAGTAGGCCTGGTCGACGCCGGTCTTCGGGTTGGGTGCGTCGCGGTACAGCGTGCGGGTGATCGCGAACGACTCGTTGGCCCAGGCCACCGGGTCGGTGACGCTGCCCCACTGCCTGCGCTGCTCGGGCGTGATCGACTCGCGGAGGTCGGCGGAAAGCGTGGCCCAGCCTCCCTTCACGCCCTTCAGGCGCGCCTGGATCAGGTCGGTGTCCCACACCTTGTGCATGTTCGACTTCTTGCCGAACGACTGCACCGTCAGCGAGTTGCCGCCCTTGTCGTCCTTGTACGAAACGTGGAACGGCTGGTGGATGTCGCCGACCATGTGCATGATGAGGCGCAGCGCAAGGAGGCGCTCCTCCTTCGGGCGGCTGCGGTCCTTCAGCACGCCGCGGTAGCGGATGATCGCGCTGACGATCTCGCCCTCCTTCGCGGCGTCGCGGCGTCCGTCCACCGACGTGGCGCCGCGCGGCACGTTGATGTAGTGCAGCGGCTTGATCCAGTCGTACGTGCGGTCGTTGCGGACCTCGTCTGCCCAGGTGCAGGCGTCGGCGATGGTCTCGTCGCCCAGCAGGTCGCGCACCTCGGCGGCGGCCTGGTCGGTCAGCGCGGCCGATGCGATCGTGCCGACGATGCGGTGGCCGTCCGCGCCCCACGCCAGGGCGGACGCGGTGAGCGAGAGCGAGAGGACGGTGCCGGCGATCGCGCGGAGCATCGGTGCAGGGTACGGCCGGCCGCCGCGGCCGCCGCGGGGGAAACGGTCACTTCACGGCCTTGACCGGCCCGGGCGGCACCGGCGGCACGTCGCGCGGGTCCTTCCGGATCAGTTCCTGCAGGTGAACGATGCCGGCCTCGAGCTGGGCATCGGCGCCGGTGAAGGTGGCGTGCGGCAGGTTGTCGACGACCATGTCCGGCTCGACGCCGCGGCCCTCGATGAGCCACGCGCCGCTTGCGTCGAAGACGCCGTTCTCGCCGGCGCTTGCAAGGCCGCCGTCTACGACCGTGTTGCTGGAACTCAGCCAGATCTCGCCGCCCCACGTGCGCGTGCCGATCACCTTGCCCAGTCCCAGGCGCCTGAAGCCCTCGCTGAAGGCCTCGCCGTCGCTGGCGGTCCGCTCGTTGCACAGCACGACGACGTGCCCGCGGAACGCGTACTGCATGTTCCAACTGGGCGCGCGGCCCTCGTGTTGGTTCCAGTACATCCACGCCTTGCGCATCAGGCGCTCAAGCACCCAGCTGTCGATGTTGCCGCCGCGGTTGTGGCGGACGTCCACGATGAGCGCCTTGCGGTTGAACACGGGGTAGAAGTCGCGTGCGAAGTCGCCGATGTCGCCCGTGCCCATCTGGCGCAGGTGGACGTAGCCGATCTGGCCGCCGCCCAGGCGTTCGACGCGGTTGCGGCGCTCGACCTCCCAGGCGCGATATCGCAGGTCGGCATCGGCCTGCGCGGTGAGCGGCTTCACGATCACGTCGCGCGGCTCCTTGGCGCCCTTCGGCAGCACCGAGAGCAGCACCTGGCGGCCGGCCTTCGCGCGCAGGAGCGCGGACGGGTGCGGCACGCCGAGCGTGGGGGCGCCGTCGATCGCCAGGATGACGTCGCCCACGCCGACGTTGGCGGCGGGCGCGGCCAGCGGCGAACGCAGCTGCGGCTCGTCGGGGTCGCCGGCCGGGATCGCGTCGACGCGCCAGCCGCCCAGCGCGCGGTCCGGGACGAGGTCCGCGCCCAGCGTGGCGACGGCCACGCGGTCCGTGCCCTCGCGCAGGTCGCCGCCGCGCACGAAGTGGTGCAGCGCGCTGAGCTCGCCGGTCATCTCCTGGAAGACGTCGGAGAGCTCGTCGCGGCTGCGGACGCGGTCGACCCAGGGGCGGTACTTCGCCAGCACGGACTTCCAGTCCGCGCCGTGCATGTTGCGGTCGTAGAAGTAGTCGCGCAGCAGGCGCCAGGCATCGACGGTCATCGCGGCCCACTCGTCGCGCGGCGTGACCGGGAGCGCGATGCCGGAAAGGTCGACGGGCTTGTCCAGCTCGGCCTTGGCGGGCTTGGCGTCGACGACGTGCCACGACTTGTCCTTGCGGAGCAGGAACTTCTTGCGGTCGGCGGACAGTTCCGCGGAGCGGATACCCGCGGCGACGGTCTTGACCTCGGGCTTGTCGTTGCCGATCGCCAGCGCGAGCAGCGTGCCGCCGCCGGGGCTGTCGTCGTCGGCCAGCGCCTCGGGGCCGAAGCTCATCCAGAACACCGCGCCGTCCGTCGCGAACAGCCCGCCGCGTCCGAACGCGGTCGGCTTCATCGGGAGCGGCTCGATGCGCGCGGCCAGGCCGTCGGCGTCTATCTCGACCTTGACGGGGTCCTTGCCCTTGGCGGGCTTCGCGTCCTTGGCGTCCGCGCCGTTCTTCGCGGCCTCGCCGTCCTTCGCCTTCGCGGCGTCCTTCTTCGCTGCCTCGGCCGCGGCGTGGACCTCGTCCTCGGGCTGGAACGGCGAGCGCGTGCCGGCCTTCAGCGCCAGCTCGTACACGAGTCCGGGCTTCGCGAAGTACGGTTCGGGCGCACGCGGGCCCCAGGGGCTGCCGACCACCGAGTCGAAGGTGCGGTCGGACAGGAAGTAGAGGAACTTGCCGTCCGTGCCCCAGGCCGGGCGGTAGCTGTCGTAGCGGTCGGTGGTGGCGACGAGCGTGGCCCCACCATCCACCGGCCACAGCTTGACCTGCTGGTTCATGTTCGCGGCGGGCGCGACGTACGCCAACCAGCGGCTGTCGGGCGACCATGCCAGGTCGGAGATGTCGTCGACCGGGTTCTGCTCGACCAGCGTGTTCTTCCCGCCCTCGACCTCGAGCACCCACAGGCGATGGCGCTTGTCGACGTGCGCGATGCGCGCGCCGTCGGGGGACGGCACGGCGCGCCAGCGGACCGTGTCGCCGTCCGAGGTGCGGCGCACGGGCGAGCCGACGCCGTTCGCCGGGAGCGTGACCACCTCCAGCTCGCCGGACTCGTCGCTCACCGCGACCAGCTGCTTGCCGTCCGGCATGAACGCCGCCTCGCGGTAGCGGATGCCGCCACGGCGGTCGGCATCGACGGTACGGCCCTGCCCCGACTTCGTCGGCACGACGAACACGCGGCCGCGGATCGTCAGCGCCAGGCGGTCGGCGTCCGGCGAGAGGTGCACGGATCCCGCGGCCTCCGCGGGATCCTTCACCCAGCGCTCGCGCAGCTGGTCGAAATCGCTCGCCAGCGCGATGTCCAGCTTCGTGTCGGTGCCGCGCGCCAGGTCATGGATCCGGAGGTCCGGCCCCAGCTGGTAGACGACGCGGTCACCGTCGATCGAGGCGCTGCCGATGTCGAATTCCGCGTGCTTCGTGTGCTGTCGCAGGTCGGTGCCGTCGGGCTTCATCGACCAGAGGTTCATGCGGCCGCTGCGGTCGGTCGTGAAGACGACGCGCCCGTTCCACGCCAGCGGACGGCGGCTGGTGCCGTCGTAGTCGGCGGTCAGCGGCGCGGCCTCCTTCGTCTGCGCGTCCGGGATGGGCAGCGTGAACGACCAGAGCTGCTGCGCGGTGCCGCCCTTGTAGCGGTCAGTGTGGCTGCCCTGGAAGTGGAGGCGCGTGAAGACGAGGTGCGCATCGTCCAGGAACGCGGCCTCGGAGCACTGCGCCAGCGGGATGGGGTTGCGCGCGTCGTCGCCCACCGAGTGGCGCCAGGTGCGCGTGGACGGCAGGTCGGTGCCCGCGTCGGACGCGTAGAGCAGCGTGCCGTTCGGCGTCCAGCCAGTGAAGCCGACCTTGGCCGCGTCCCACGTGCGACGCACGGGCAGGCCACCCGAGAGCGGCATGGTGTAGACCTCGCGCGGGCCCTCGTACGCAGCGGTGAAGGCAAGCGTGGTGCCGTCGGGGCTGATCGAAGGGTCGCGCTCCTCGCCTGCGTGCGAGGTGAGCCGCGCGGCCGCGCCGCCGGTGGCGGGGACGCGCCAGAGGTCGCCCTCGCTCACGAAGACGACCGTGTCGCCGCGGAGCGCGGGCATGCGGTAGTAGCCCTGCGTGGCCGCGACAGCGTCCGCGGGGACGGCGGCGGGCGAGGCGGCGGGCGCGAGCGAGGCGGCGAGGATCAGCGCAAGTGCGGCGGGTGCGGACATGGTCCGCGGGAGGCTACTGGCCTGTCCACGGCTTCGTGTCCGGCTTGGTCGTCCAGCGGGGCTTCCAGCCCGGCTTCTGCACGGTCTTCCTGAACAGGACGGTGTTGTCCAGGTCCAGGTCGGACGACCAGATCCACGAGGCGCCCTTGAAATCGTGCTCGAAGAACGGCTGCTTCGGGTCGATGCGCTCCTGCGTGTAGGTCGTGGCGGCGGGCCACGACGAATCGTCGAAGCCCGGCATGAACCAGCCGTCCGGGATGGGTTCGTTGCGGACCTTCGGATTCGCGGTGTCGCGGTCGATCGGGCCGTGCATCACGACCTTCGCCTTCCACGTCGCGTCGGTGACGGTTCCGTCGGCGAACTTCAGGATCAGCCCGCCGTCGCCGATGCTCCGGCCGTACTCGCAGCCGGTGACGGGGTCGGCGTTGTCCTTCGCGAGGATCGCGATCGTCATCGGGTACTCGGGAAGGATGTCGAGCGCGACGACGTTGTGCGGGAGGAAGTCGATCGAATCGACCGCGACCAGCTTGCCGTTGATCCACATCGCGAACCAGTTGTCGGCGTACGCCGCACCGTGCACCGTGTCGGTCATGGCGGGCTTGACGACGCC
>CANHFL010000065.1 GCA_947459855.1 Planctomycetaceae bacterium
GAGCGCGTCGCTGCGGAAGGCCTCGCCGGAGCAGAGCAGCTCCATCGGGCCCTCGCCGCGCGCCATCGCCTGGCGGCGCAGGCGGCCGCGGATGAACTCGACCAGCTTGTGGCGCAGCGCGTGGCGCATGCCCCAGAACTCGGCGTGGCCGGCGCCCAGCGCGGCAGGCCACGGGTTGGAATCGGGTGCGGCGCGGGCGATGTCGATGCCCACCGAGCGGCGCCAGAACGACTGCGCCTCGGGGGCGAGCCACGTCGGGACGTGCACGCCGTTCGTGACGCTGCCGATCGGGACGTCGTCGGGGTTGCGCTTGCCCATCACGTCCACCCACATCTCGCGGCTGACGCGCCCGTGCAGCTTGCTGACGCCGTTCACGCGCTGCGCCAGGCGCAGGGCAAGCACCGTCATGCAGATCGGGCCGGACTTGGGGTCCTCGCGGCCGAACTCGGCGAAGGACTCGGGCGTGAAGCCCGCGGCACGCAGCGGGCGGCGAAGGGCCTTCCAGCAGGCGTCGGCGTCGTAGCGGTCGTGGCCCGCGGGGACCGGGGTGTGCGTGGTGAAGACGGTCGTGCGGCGGACGCGCTCGATCGCGGCCTCCAGGCTGGCGCCGCGCGAGACCATGCCCGCCAGGCGCTTGAGGCCGGCGAATGCCGCGTGGCCCTCGTTCAGGTGGTAGACGGTGACCTTCTCCTTCAGCGCACGGAGGGCCAGCACGCCGCCCACGCCCAGCAGGACCTGCTGGCGCATGCGGAGGTCGGGCTCGCCTTGGTACAGCGCCTGCGTCAGCGCACGGTCCTTCTTGCGGTTCTCGGGGATGTCGGCATCGAGCAGGTACAGCGGTACGCGGCCGATGCGCAGCTTCCACACGCGCGCGTGCACGCCGTGGGCCCCGATCGGGCACTCGATGCGCACCTTCGTGTCGACGAGCGGGAAGTTGCGGAAGTCGTAGTGCGGGTGCAGGACGCGTGTCGAGCCGTCGTTGCGCAGCTCCTGCAGGTAGTAGCCGGTGCGGTAGAGCAGGCCGACGCCGCAAAGCGGGATGCCCAGGTCCGACGCGCTCTTCAGGTGGTCGCCCGCCAGCACGCCCAGGCCGCCGGCGTACTGCTGCATGCTCTCGTGGATCGCGAACTCGCTGGAGAAGTACGCGATGCGCATGTTCGGCGCGTCGTGGGCGTGCTTCTCCTCGAACCACGTGGCGGTCTGGTAGTAGGCGCGGCGGGCGTCGGCCGCGGCGTCGACGACCGCACGGAAGCGCTCGTCGGCCAGCTTGGCCTCGAGCACGCCGGGGTCGACCTGCCGAAGCACGGCGATGGGCGAGTGCTTGGTCGCGTCCCACAGGACCGGGTCGATGGCCGCGAACGGGCGTCGGCCGGCCTCGCTCCAGCTCCACCAGCAGTCGTGGGCGATCTCGTTCAGGACATCGAGCGAACCGAAGGGGTCCGAGATGCGGGCGTTGCCGTTCTTGGGTGACATGGGTCGTTCCGGGACGCGGCCGTGCGGCGCCGGACGTTCAGGCGCGCGCGGTGGCGTCGATCAGATTCCGGATCGTAGCCGCATCGAGGCCGCCGAGGGCATCGGGAAGCATGCGCCAACGCCACTGGCCGCTGCCCTTCCCGGGCGTGTTCATGCGCGCCGCGCCATCGAGGCCCAGCCAGTCCTGCATGGCGACGACGGAGGTGCGCGCAGGGCCCTGGAGCACGATGCGGATCATCTCGCCGGGCAGCTCGTGGCGCGCGTCGGCGGCGCTCGCATAGCCCGTGTAGCGGCAGAAGCGGCGGCGCGCGTCGGGCGGCAGCGTGCGCCACCAGCCGAGCGTGGTGTCGTTGTCGTGGGTGCCCGGGTAGGCGACGCAGTCGACCGGGTGCAGCGAAGGAAGGTCGCCGCTCGCGGGGCCGTAGAACGCGTTGTGCACGAGCTTCATGCCGGGCAGGCCGAAGCGCTCGCGCAGCGCGACCACCTGCGGCGTGACGGCGCCCAGGTCCTCGGCCACCAGCGGCAGCCGGCCGCAGGCCCGCTCGAGCGCCTCGAGCAGCTCGCGGCCGGGGGTCGGTCGCCAGGTGCCCTTCATCGCGGTCTTCGCGCCGCCCGGGATCTCGTACGCGTGCACGAAGCCCACGAAGTGGTCGATGCGCAGCGCGTCGAAGCGGCGGAGGTTCTCGCGGATGCGCGAGATCCACCACGCGAAGCCGGTGCGGCGGTGCTCGCTCCAGCGGTAGTGCGGGTGGCCCCACAGCTGGCCCGTGGTGCTGAAGCAGTCGGGCGGCACGCCGGTGACCACGTCGGGCCTGCCGTGGCGGTCCAGGCGGAAGAGCGCGGGGTCGGCCATCACGTCGGCCGAGTCGAGCGGCACGAAGATCGGCACGTCGCCCAGGAGCAGCACGCCCTCCCTGGCGCAATGCGCGCGCAGCGCGGCCCACTGGCGGTCGAATTCCAGCTGCAGGAACGCGTGGTACCCCAGGTCGCTGGACGCGCCAGGCCGGGCGGCCGCGAACGCGCACCACGGATCCAGCCACCAGGCGTGCGCGCGCTGGAAGGCGCGCCATTCGCGAGACCGCAGCCCGCCCTGCGCGCGGAACGCCTCGTACGCCGCGTGGAATCGCGGTTCCTTGAAACGGCGCGCGGCGCGCCAGTCGACCTTGGCACCCTCCGCGGGCGCACGCTCGCCGCGCGCGAGCCGCAGCGCCGCGCGCGGAAGCAACCCCTGCTCGACCAGCGGCTCGAGCGCCACGAAGAGCGGTTCGCCGGCGAAGCTGGACGTGCTGGCGTACGGGGAGTCGCCCGGTCCGACGGGGCCGACCGGCAGCATCTGCCAGATGGACTGGCCGGTGCGCGCGCACCAGCTTGCGAACGCGTGCGCCTGTGGGCCCAGGTCACCGATCCCGTGCGGGCCGGGCAGCGACGAGACGTGCAGCAGGACGCCGGCGCGGCGGCGGGCGAAGATCGCGGGGACGGTGGGGGCGCGGGTGGTCATGGATGCCTTGGGTGGATGGCGGTCACTGTGCGGGCGCGGGCCGCACCCAGACGCGCCCGCCGACGGCGGGGATCGTCGCCTTCGTGAGCCCGTCGTCGGCGAAGCCGGGGGTGCCGTAGGCGTCCTTCCAGCCCGTGCCGAGCGAGCCCAGGTTCACGGTGGCGGGAGTCTCGGACGCGCACAGCGCGACGAGCACCTGCTCGCCGCCCCCCTCGCGCACGAAGGCCCACACGTCCTGCGCGTCGTCGACGAGCACCGTGCGGAAGCTGCCGGTGCGCAGCGCGGGGTGCGCGTGGCGCATCGCGATCAGCTCCCTGTACGCACGCAGCATGCCCAGGTCGGGGACGTCCTCCGGGTTCTCCGGCGGACCGATGTCCTCCCACAGCATCGGCTTGCGGTTGTTGGGGTCGCCGGAGCCCCACATGCCGACCTCGTCGCCGTAGTAGATCATCGGGGCGCCGACGTACGTGACCTGCAGCAGCGCCAGCAGGCGCTGGCGCGCGTAGTCGGCGGGACCGGGCTTCGAGGCGTCGTACGACGCGCCGTCCTGCTCGCGGTTCCCGGCGTTGTAGGTGCGGTCCGGGTTGCGCGCCATGCTGGCCACGCGGTCGGTGTCGTGGCTGTCGACCAGGTTCATCATCGCGTAGCTGGCCTCGGCCGGGTAGGCGATGCGCAGCTCGGCCAGCCGGGCATCCACCTCGCTGGCGCGGATCTTCTTCGTGCGGTCGATGACCCATGCGACCACGGGCTTCGTGAACTCGTAGTTCATCACCGCGTCGAACGCACGGCCATCCAGCCAGCGATCGGCGCGTTCCCAGATCTCCCCCGCGATGTACGCATCCGGGTTGACCTTCCGCACCATCGCGCACCACTCGTGCCAGAACGCGATCGGCACGTCGGCCGGCACGTCCAGGCGCCAGCCGTCGACGCCGTCCGACGGGTCGCCGTCGCCGTTGGGGTCCATCCAGCGGCGCGTGATCGCGAAGATGTGGTCGCGCACGGCCTGGCTGGCCAGCCCATGCTCCTCGTCCTTGCGGTAGACGGGCAGCTCGCTGAAGCCCCACCACGACTCGTACTGGAAGGGGTCCCAGCTCTTGACGTCGAACCAGTCCGCGAAGGGGCTCTTCTGTCCGTTGCGCTTCACGTCCTGGAAGGCAGGGTGCCCCGTGCCGCAGTGGTTGAAGACGCCGTCGATGATGACGCGGAAGCCCTGGCGCTTGGCGTCGGCGAGGAACTCGACGAACGCCCGGTCGGTGGGCGTCATCGTCCACGTCTCGGGCCGCAGCAGGTCCTCGCGCGCCGCCGCCGCGCCGTAGTCGCCCTTGGTGCCGAAGTGCTCGTCGACGTGCACGTAGCTGGTCGTGTTGTACTTGTGCGGCGTCGACGCCTGGAAGACGGGCAGCAGGTACAGCGCGTTGACGCCCAGCTCCTTCAGGTACGGCAGCTTGGCACGCAGGCCGGCCAGGTCGCCGCCGGCGAAGCGGTCGAACACGTAGTGCTTGTAGAACGTCTGGCCGTCCTTGCCCTCGTCGCCCTGGCGCTTGTACCAGTCAAGCGTCCACGGCACGGCGCGCTCCGGGTCGTTCGACCGGTCGCCGTTGCGGAAGCGGTCGAGCATCACCTGGTACCAGACCGCGTGCTTGGCCCACTCGGGCGTGCGGAGGCCGCCGACGGCGGCATTGGGGTCCAGCGAGTAAGCGTTGGGGTCGCGCACGGTGGTCGGTCCGTCCTTGAGGAGGAATGTGTACGGGATGGCGCCCGGTGCCATGGGCGGGATGACGGCTTCCCAGACGTCGAAGGGCCCCTGGCGGCCGGCCAGGCGCATGGGCAATGGCTGCGTGGCACCGACCAGGACGAGCTGGGCGGAGTCGACGTCGCCACGGAGCGTGCGCAGGCGCACCTGGAGGCCGCCCGGCACGCGCTGCACGTCGCGGCCGGGGCGCGGGTCGTGGAGCACGGCGCCGCCCTCGATCCTGCCGTCGCCGCGCACGGCGCGCGAAGCGTCGAACGAGGCCTCGGGCCCGAGCCGCAGCACCGAGTTGGTGCCGCCGTTGTGGTCGTCGGCCCCCATGCGGTTGGCGGGGTCGGCGATCCAGCGGGTGCCGTCGAGGATGAACTTGTAGCGGTGCTCGCCGGGCATGGCCACGGCGCGGCCGGCGAACGAGCCGTCCGGCCGGCGCTCGAGCGTGACGGCCCCGCCCTGCCATGCGGTGAACGTGCCCGCCACCTGCGCGCGCGCGGCGCCTCCGGCGTCCTTCGCCGCCAGCGTGAAGTCCAGCCGCCAGCGGCCGTCGGGCAGCTCGCTCGCCCGCACCGAGGGCGGCACCACGCAGCGAGGCTGCGAGCCCGAGTCGGGCGCGCCGGGAACGTCGGGCGGGAACGACAGCGCCCCGGGCACCCCGGCCCGATGCGCGTGCGACGACGTGACCGCGCCGAGCGCGCCGCACAGCACGGCGGCGCGCCCAAGGGCACGTCCGGCGGCAAGGGCGGGTGACGTCAGGTGGCGCGGCATGGCTGCTATTCTGCGGGGAATGGCGCGCGAACGCACCGCGGCGAGAGCCGGAAGAATAGGCGCAACCGCCGTGCGGTGGACGCTTGGGGTGCTGGCCGCCGCATTGGTCGCCTGGGCGTTCGCACGCGTCGGCTGGCGCGAGTTCCACCGCGCCCGCGGCGGGCAGGACGGCATCGTGCTGACGGTGCTGCACTGGTCAGGCGAGGGCGGTCCCGAGGAGGACGCGATCGTCAACGACAGCCTGCGCGCGTTCGAGCGGGCGAACCCCGGGGTCACGGTCCGGCGCATCAACCCCGGCGACGCCGGCAGCCACTACACCAAGCTGCAGATGATGATGGCGTCGGGCGACGCGCCCGACGTCTTCTACGTGGGCAACGAGCGCATCCCGCTCTACGCGAATGCGGGCCTTCTCGAGCCGCTCGACGGGTACGTCGCGGCCGATACCGAGTCGAAGGACCCGGGCACCGTGCGGCTGGAAGACCTCTACCCGCAGGTCGTGGACGCCTTCCGCTACGACGGCCGCAACGCCGGCCGCGGCACGCTCTGGGGAATCCCGAAGGACTTCACCACCGTCGGCTTCTACTACAACAAGGACCTGTTCAGGAAGGCTGGCGTGCCGTTCCCGAAGCCCGACTGGACGTGGGACGACTTCATCGCGACGGCACGGGCGATCGGGGCGATGACCGACGAGAAGGGCGCGCACTACGTCGGATCCGAGTTCGTGACGTGGCCCGCGATGGTGCGCGGCTACCTGTTCACCGAGGGCGCCGACGCGGTGGACGCGGACTTCGCGCGCATCGCGCTGGACGAGCCGGCAGCCGCCGCGGCGCTGGAGCGCCTGCGCGCGTGGCGCCACGACGAGGAGCACGCGCTGACCAGCGGGCGCAGCAAGATGGCGACGGGCTCCGCGGTGTTCTCGACCGGGCGCGTCGGCATGGCCGGTCCCTTCGGCCGCTGGGTGGTGC
>CANHFL010000066.1 GCA_947459855.1 Planctomycetaceae bacterium
TGGCGCGCGCGACGCCGTCGCGCATGCTGCCGACGAACGAGAAGAGGAACGTCGCCACGGCGATGCCCAGCACCGTCAGCCCGGTGCGCAGGGGTCGGCGCACCAGGTTCTTCCACGTGAACGGGACCGCGCGAAGGAAGTGGTTCATCCGTGCGCCCCCGCGTGCGCCGCCGCGTCGACGATCTGGCCCTTCTCGAGGTGCACCGTGCGCCGCGCGCGCGCGGCGGTTGCCGCGTCGTGCGTGACCATCACGATGGTCTGGCCGCGCTCGCGGTTCAGGCGGACCAGGAGGTCCATCACCTGCTGCGCGCTGGCCTTGTCGAGGTCGCCGGTCGGCTCATCCGCCAGGATCAGCGTCGGGTTGGTGACGATCGCACGCGCGATCGCCACGCGCTGTTCCTGCCCGCCCGACAGCTGGCGCGGGTAGTGGGCATGGCGGTTCGCGAGCCCCACCAGCTCGAGCGCCTCGGAGACGCGGCGGTGGCGCTCGTCGGCGCCGACCGGGTGCAGCAGGAGCGGGAGCTCGACGTTCTCGTACGCGGTGAGCACCGGCACCAGGTTGTAGAGCTGGAAGATGTAGCCCACGTGCGTGCTGCGCCATGCGGCCAGCTCGCCGCGCCGGAGCGTGGCGATGTCGGTGCCGCCGATCCGGATCGTGCCCCCGGTGGGGCTGTCGATCCCGGCCAGCAGGTTGAGCAGGGTGGTCTTGCCGCTGCCGGACGGCCCCATCAGCGCCACGAAGTCGCCCGAGTCGACGTCGACGTCGACGTCCTGCAGCGTGTGGATGGTCTCCTCGCCGCGCACGTAGTCCTTGCGCAGGCGGCGGCATTCGATCGTGCTCACCGGGGGGCTCCTTCGGTCTTCGTGTCGCGCCAGCCCTCGTGGATCCGGACGCGCGTGCCGGGTGCGGGCGCGCCGGCTGGGGTGCGCACGAGCAGGTCGCCCGCGCGCAGGCCGCTCGCGACCGGCACCCAGCCATCGACCGGCGCGCCGGCCAGCGCGATCGCCCGCCGCTCGATGCGCCCGCGGCCGTCCTGGAGCTCGGCGACGGCCAGCACCGCGGCGGCAGCGCCGTCGCCGGTGACCGTCCCGGTGGGGGCCCAGATTGCCGACGCCGACGCCGCGGCGCCCGGCGCACCGGACGCGCCCGCACCGCCGCGCGTCCGCGGGAACACCTTGACTCGCGCCAGCATCTCGGGCTTCAGCTCGGGTGCCGGGTCGACGATCCGCACCTTCGCCTGCACCGTGTTCTTGGCGATGTCCGCCTGGTGCACGATCCGCACCACCTCGCCGCGCAGCGTGCGGCCGGGCAGCACGTCCAGCATGATCTCGGCGCGGTCGCCGATCGCGATGCGTCCGGCGTCCGCCAGCGGAACGTCGGCGCGCACCTGCAGCTGCGCGGGGTCGTAGAGCTCGACGACCGGCTTGCCGTCGCCGGTGCCGACCATCATGCCGGGCACGGCCAGCCGCGCCATCACGACGCCCGCGGACGGCGCGCGGACCACCGTGCGGGCCAGCTGCAGGCGCCGGAGCTCCAGCTCGCCGGCCGCGCCGAGCGCGGCGGCGACCATGGCCTTCACACGCAGGCGCAGGCGCGCCACCTCGCCGGCGCTTGCCGCGCCGCTGTCGACCAGCCGCTCCTTGCGCGCCAGCTCGTCGCTCATCTCGGCGGCCTTCGCCTGTGCCTCCGCCAGCGCGGCCTCGGCAAGCTGCGCGGCGATGCGGGCCTCGTCGTCCACCAGGTGCGCGACGGGCTGGTCGGCCTCGACGCGCTGGCCCTCCAGCACGTCGACGCTGCGCACGGTGCCGGCGACCAGCGCGGGCACCATCGTCGCGAACGGCGCGGGCTCGACCCAGCCGGGTGCCTGCACGGGCGCACCTTCGCGCGGCGGGGCGTCCGCGGCGGCCTGCGTGCCGCCCGGCGCATCGGCTGCGCGCACCGAGACGGGGACGACGTCCACCACCGGGACCGGGACGAGCGACCGCCAGCCGGTCCAGGCCAGCGCAGCGAGCGCGGCCGCGACCAGCGCGACGGGGAGCGCCACGCGCGTGAGCATGCGGCGGGGGGGAGCGGGAATCGCGGTCGTCACTGCATCACCTCCAGTGCCGTGAACTCGAAGTCGGGTGTTCCGGTGTCGGTGCCCATGCCGCCCATGCCGCCGCTGCCGGCCCCGCTGCGCTGCAAGCTGCCCATGCCGGCGGGGCTCGAGGGCAGGCGGCCACCGGCCAGCGCGCGCTCGAAGCCGAGCACGGCCAGCGCGCGGTCGCGCTCGGCGCGCGCCAGCTGGATGCGGACGTGGTTCTCCTGGTGCTCGCTGCGCCAGAGGTCGATCGGGCGCCGTTCGCCGGCCTCGACGGATTCCGCCAGCAGCCGCTTGTTCGACTCGAAGCCGGCCAGCGTGCGCCCGCGCAGGCTGGCCACGTGGTGGTCGGCCGCCGCCACCGAGGCGAGCGCGCGCCGCGCGTCGGCCACGGCGCGCTGCCACACGCGGTCGGCGTCCACGCGCGCCATCTCGAGCTCCGCGCGCGCCACGGCGATCCGGTAACGCTGGTCGTTCCAGAGCGGGAGCTGCGACTGCAGCTGGAACATCACGGAGGAGTCCGACTCCATGTCGCGTTCGTAGCCCGCGCCCAGGATGATCGACGGGATCCTGCCGGCCTCGGCCAGCGCCATGCGCGCACGGGCCCCGTCGACGCGCGCCTCGGCCGCGCGCAGGTCCATGCGCATCGTGCGCACCATGGCGTGCAGTGCGGCATCGTCCTCGGGCGGGGAGGGCGACTCGATCGTGCACGCGCGGCGTGCGTCGGCGGCGTTGGTGTCCGCGGTGCGCCACTCCAGGCCTGCGGTGCCGCGGCCCATCGTCTCCAGCAGCCGCGTCTGCGCGCCGACCAGCTGCAGTTCGGCCTCCATCACGCGGTTGTCGGCCTCGGCGGCGTTCATGCGGGCCTGGTTGACCGCGGTCCCGGTGGCTTCGCCGGCGGCCCGCGCGGCCTCCTCGGCGGCCAGCACGCGGGCCGCGACCTTCGCATCGCGCTGCGCCAGCTCGCGCTGCTCCAGCGCGCTGGCGGCCTCGACGTAGTCGGCACGCACCTCGACGGCCGTGGCCACCGTGACGGCCGCGGCCTCCAGGAGCATCGTGCGCAGCTGCGCATCGGCCTCGCCGACGATCGCGTCGCGGCGCCAGACCCAGTCGACCTGCTGCGCCAGCATCGCCAGGATCGGCACGGCGCCCATCGAGATCGGCGCACCGAGCGCAAGCTCCAGCGTCGGGTTCGGCGGCAGCTGCGCGTCCTGCGCCGTGGCGCGGCGGCGCTCCAGCTCGAGCAGCGTGCGGCGCAGCATGCGGTTGTTCGCCAGCGCGCAGCGGACCGCGGCGTCGGCGGTCAGGGGCGACGTGCCGTCCCACGCGGCGCTGGCGGCGTCCCAGCGCTCCTCGAAGGCGGCGCGGACGGTGTCGGCGGGCACGTGCGCGCGCGCGTCGAGCGTGGGTGCGGCCTCGTGCAGCGTGGCGCCGGGCGGCGCGGTGCAGGCGGCGGCGGCAAGCGCGGCCGCCGCGAGGGCGGTGCGGGCGGCAGGGCGCCAGCCCATGGGGGTCGTGTGGATGTGCATGGCGTGATCCGGTGGGGACGCGACAACGCCGCGGCACGCGCCGCGGTCGGTGGTTCACGTTCCCGGTTCAGATCACGAGGACGGAGTGCATCGCGAGCGCCATGCGCCCGCCCGGCGAGCCCGGCGGTCCGGTGTCGTGCGCGGCGGTCCCCGGCGCCGCGCAGGCGGCGCGGACCGGCGGCTGCGGCAGCGCGCAGACGGCCTGCGCCACGAAATCGACCGTGCCGACGGTGTCGACGTCGATCGTCGGAGCCGAGGCCGGCAGCGCGCGCTCCTTGCAGCTGACGCAGCAATCGCCCTTCGCGGGGACCTTGCCGCCGTGGTCGTGCCCGCCGGCATCGGGCGTCGCGTCGCAGCAGGCTGCGGGCGTGCAGCAGTCGTCGGTGGCCTCGTCGCGGCAGCAGGGGCGCGGCTCGGCATCGGTCGCGCGGTGGCCGGCGTGCGCCACGACGGCCGCCGCCGCGCGCACCTGGCAGCAGCAGAACGGCAGCCACGCGGCGAGGAAGGCGACCAGGCATTGGCGGGCGAGCGTCCGCATCGACGTTGGATATGTACGCACGCCCGGGCGTCCTGTCAAAGCGAATTGCCGAAGCGGGGCGAAATCACCGTCCCGTGTACCGTGCGCCGCATGAACATGCGTACGGATTCTCGGTCGCTGGTCGCCTCGCTTGCCCTCTTCGCCGCCCCGGCCACCGCCTGGTCGCAGGCAGGTGCCGCCCCGGCGCCCAAGGCCGCCGACGCGACGGCGCCCGCGGCCGCGCCCGCCGCCGCGCCCACCGCCAAGGCACCGAAGACCGCCCCCGCCGAGCGCGCCGACCTGGTGCTGACCGTCGAACGCAGCGGCCGGGTGGAGCCCGCGCGCCGCACCGTGCTGCGCTTCGAGCCCGAGGCCTTCAGCGGCCAGGTGACGGTCAAGGACATCGTGCGCCGTTCGGGCCCCGTGAAGTCCGGCGACATGGTCGCGGTGCTCGAGGGCAAGGACTTCGACAAGGGCCTGGAGGACCTGCGCACGCAGGTGGCCGAGGCGAAGCAGCGGCTGGCCATGCAGAAGGAGGAGCGCGCGATGCAGGCGCGGCAGTCCGCGGCGTCGGTCGAGCGCGCCGAGCTCGCCGCCTCGCTGGCCGACCAGGCGATGCAGCTGTGGCAGGACTACGAGCAGGCGAAGGCGCTCGAGATGAACGACCTGAGCCTGAAGAGCACGCTCGACGGCCTGAAGGACGGCAAGGACGAGCTGGCGCAGCTGGAGAAGATGTACTCCGGCACCTCGCTGCAGACCGAGACGAAGGACATCGTGCTCGAGCGCGCGCGCCGCTCCGTCGAGCGCGGCGAGACGTACGCGCGCTACGCCAAGCGCGACAACGAGATCTTCAAGGCGATCAAGCAGCCGAACGACGCGCGCCGCGTGTCCGACAGCGCGAAGTACTCGAAGATGGACCTGGAGTCCGCGCGGCTCTCGCAGCGGCTGGGCGAGATCCGCTCGACGCTTGAGCTTGCCGGCGCCGAACGCGGTCTGCGCGACCTTGAGCGGCGCCTGGACCGCATGGAAGGCGACGCGAAGCGCATGACCGTGAAGGCCGAGGGCGACGGCTACCTGGTGGTGCAGCTGAAGGACGCGGGCGACGCCGTCCAGGCGCGCCAGGCGGTGGCCGAGCTGGTCGACCTGGGCTCGCTCCGCGTGCGCGGCAACGTGAACGCCGACGCGATGCGTGTGCTGAAGCCGGGCGACGTGGTGCAGGTGTGGTTCCCCGCGCGTCCCGAGGCACGCGCCGAGGCCGTGGTCGACGAGCTTGTCGGGGTCGGATCGCCCGATGGCGACGGCGCGTCGTTCCCGTTCGTCGCGACGCTGCGCAACGTGGACGGCAGCGTCCCCCCCGGCGTCGAGGCGCGCATCGTGGTGCGCGGCACCCTGGCCGGCCGCACGCTGGTGCCGAACAAGGCGATCAAGGCCGAGAAGGGCCGCTTCACCGTGAAGGTGTGGGCCGACGGGAAGGAGTCCGAGCGCGAAGTGCGCACGGGAGCCTCCGACGGCACGCGCACCGAGGTCCTCTCGGGCCTCCAGCCCGGCGAGCAGGTGGTGGTGCCCGATGCGTGAGCGCGCGTTCCAGCGAGCCGCGGCCGCCGGCGCATGCGCGCTGGCGGCGTGGGGCTGCGCGGCGCCGGGTTCATCCGGCGCGGGCGGCGATGCGGCGTCCGTGAAGGGCGCGGCTGCGGCGCCTTTCGCGGCCTCGGTTGCCGGCGTCCAGGGTTCGGCCGCGGCCACGCCGGCCGGCACGGCACCGGCTACCGCGCCGGCGGCGGTGCAGCGCCCGGCGATCTCAGGCTCGCAGCGCACGATCTCCGACGCGCCGCACGCGCTGGCCGCGGCGCGGGCGGCATACGCCAAGGGCCTGGCCTGGATCCTGTCCAACCAGCGCCCGGACGGCAGCTTCGGCACCTTCGAGAGCCCGCGCGCCCGCGAGATCTACCTGGACACGCAGGCAAGCCACCGCGCGTTCCACACCGCGACGACCGCGCTTGTCTGCTGGGCGCTGATGGCGCCTGCGCACACGAACCCCGCCGCGGCCGCTGCGCTGGATCGTGGGCTGGCGTGGCTCGAGGACCAGGGCGAGATCGGCCGCGCCAGCGGCAAGACCTTCTACAGCGTGTGGACGCACACGTACCTCATGGAGCTTGCGGCCGCGGTCCTGCGCGACCCCGGCCAGGCTGCGCACCACGCAGCGTGGCGCGCGATCGGCGAGCGCGAGGCCGCGGTCGCGCGGCGCGAGCAGAGCGCCGAGGGCGGCTGGGCGTACTACGACTTCAACCA
>CANHFL010000067.1 GCA_947459855.1 Planctomycetaceae bacterium
ATCATGCCGAAGTCGCTGATCTCCAGCGTCGTCGTCTTGGCGCGGTCGCGGCGCAGGTTCTCGTCCAGGCGCTCCTCGATCTCGCGCCGGTGCTTCGACGAGCGCATGTCGATCAGGTCGTTGACGATGATGCCGCCCAGGTCGCGCAGGCGCAGCTGGCGCGAGATCTCGTCCACCGCCTCCTTGTTGGTGTTGAAGGCGTTGGTCTCGCTGTCGCGCGCGCTGCGGCTCTTGCCGCTGTTCACGTCGATCGCCACCATCGCCTCGGTCTGGTCGATGACCAGCGCGCCGCCCGAGGGCAGCGGCACCGTGCGCGCGTGGATCTGGTCGATCTGCGGCTCCACGTTGAACGCGTAGAAGATGGGCGCGGGGCGGTCGTAGAAGCAGAGCTTCGGCGCGTTCAGCGGCGCCACCACCTGCAGGAACGTGCGCGCGCGCGTGAAGGCGCTCTCGCTGTCCACCACGATCGCCTCGATGGAATCGTCGGCCACGTCGCGGATGGTGCGGACCAGCAGGTCGCTCTCGGTGTAGAGCGTGCAGGGGGCCCCGGTGGACGCCATGCGGCGCTCCATGGCCTCCCACAGGCGCTGCAGGTAGAGCGCGTCGCGCTGCAGCTCGGTCTTGGTGCGGTCGAAGCCCGCGGTGCGCAGGATGAAGCCGCAGCCCTCGGGCAGCTCAAGGCTGTCCAGGATGCGGCGCATCTCGCGGCGCTGGTCCTCGTCGTCCACCTTGCGGCTGACGCCGACCTTGTCCATGTGCGGCATCATCACCAGCAGGCGGCCGGGGATGCTGATGTAGCTGGTGAGCGTCGGGCCCTTGGTGCCGATGCCTTCCTTCAGCACCTGCACGATGACCTCCTGGCCGCGGCGCAGCGCCTCCTGGATGGGCGGGCGGTCGCGGCGCGGGATCTTCTTGCCGACCTGCTCGGTCTTGTCCTGGCCCGGGAAGTACCGCGGGTGCAGGTCGCTGATGTGCAGGAAGCCGTTGGCGCCCTCGCCGAAGTCGATGAACGCGGCCTGGATGGCCGGCTCGACGTTGACGACGCGTCCCTTGTAGATGTTGCCGACGTTGGTCGCGGTGGTCTCGCGCTCGGCGAAGACCTGCTCCAGCCGGCCGTTCTCCAGGATCGCGATGCGGCACTCCTCGCCGGGGGTGTCGTTCACCACCATCAGCTGCTTGCGCTTGGCGCTGGGCGCGACCTGCTGCGTCTCCTTCTTGCGGCCGCGGCCGCCACGGCCCTCGCGGTCGCGGTTGCGTCCGCCGCGCCCGCGGCGGCGGCGGCGCTTGCCGCCCGCGCCGGCCTCGCCCTCGGCGCCCTCGCCCTCGGCCTCGCCGGCCTCGGTCGTCTCGCCGGTCTCGGCGTCGATGGCGGCTTCGTCGGCGCCCTCGGGGGCCTCGACTTCCTCGCCCTCGGCGGCGGCTTCATCGTCGGAATCGGCCTCGGAATCAGCCTCGTCCGCGTCGAAATCGTCCTCTTCCTCGGCCTCGTCGTCGTCGTCGATGGCCCGGACGGGCAGGATGGGCGCGTCCTCGGTGCTCTCGATCGCCTCGAGCGCGGCCAGCGCGCCGTCGTCCAGCGCGTGCTCGTCCTCGGGCTCGGCGTCCGCGGCGTCGATCAGGTCGTGCTTGGGGGCCGACTCGGTCCACTGGACGCCGCCCTGCGGGGCGTCGGAGTCGTCGTGCTTGCGGGCGTGGGCGTGCGCGTCATGCGCGTGCGCGTCATGCGCCTCGTGCGCGTTCGCCTCGGGCGCGGTGCCCTCGTGCCCCTCGGTGTGCTCGTGCTCGTTGTGCGTGTTCTCTGCCACGATCCAATCCTTGCCGCGTCATGCGGCGGTTCGTGGCGGAACCTTCGGTGCCCCGTGGCGTGCGTCAGCCCGGCGAGCGATGCGACCGCCGCGCGCCGGGCGGACCCACGTGGGGGCCGCGTCCCGGCGAGGGACGGTTGGTCGTCGTCAGATGGCGCAAGCTGTTGAAGCGCACCGTGTGTTCCGCCTGGTCGTTCGTCGCCGGTGTGGGGGCCCCGCAGTGGGGCACCTCTCTCGGGCCGCCTCGTCGCAGGTCGCGCATCCGCTGCCGGAAGGGCGGCGGGCACGTTGGTGTCCTGCGGGGCTGGCCGTCGTCGCGGGCGACGCGCCGACCGTGTGTCCTGTTGCGCCGCGGCACGCGCCGTGGCGTTGATCCGTCCGTCACTCGGCAACCCATTGGCCGAACACGTCGGGATCGATTTTCCTGAGCTCGTCGCGCAAGGTCGTCTCGATCTGGCGCTCCGAGTCGAACGACCCGACCCTGCGGGCCAGCCGTTCGCATTGTTCCATCGTCACGGACCGGATCACTCGCTTGATCACGGGGATCTGGTCCGGAACCATGGAGAGTGTACGCAACCCGAGCCCCAGCAGCAACATGCAGAAAACGGGCTCGCCGGCCACCTCGCCGCAGCAGCTGCAGTCGATCCCTCCGGCCCGGGCGGACCGCAGGATGGTCTTGGTCAGGTAGACGACCGCCGGGTGGGCGGCGTTGTAGAGGTGCGCCACGCGCTCATTGCCGCGGTCGACGGCCAGCGTGTACTGCACCAGGTCGTTGGTGCCGATCGAGAAGAACGCGCTCTCGCTGGCGAAGACGCGGCTCATCAGCGCGGCGGCCGGCACCTCGATCATCACGCCCACCGGCATCTGCGCATCGAAGGGGATGCCCTCGTCGGCCAGCTCCTCGCCGATGTCGGCGATCATCAGCTTGCCCTGGCGCAGCTCCATCAGGTTGCTGACCAGCGGGAACATCGTCTTCACGGGCCCGTGCGCGCTGGCGCGCAGGATGGCGCGCAGCTGCGCCTTGAACTCGTGCGGCGTGGCCAGGCTGTGGCGGATCGAGCGCAGGCCCAGGAACGGGTTGCGCTCGGGCTCCTCCATCTGCGCCTGCGTGTACTTGTCGGCGCCTAGGTCGCAGGTGCGGATCGTCAGCGGCTTGCCCTTCAGCAGGCGCAGCGCGTGCAGGTACGCCTCGTAGTGGTCCTGCTCGGTGGGCGGCTCCTTGCGCGTCAGCCAGAGGAACTCGGTGCGGTACAGGCCGACGCCGTCGCCGCCGTTGGCCAGCACGCTCTCGATCTCCTCGGGGAACTCGATGTTGCCCATCAGCTGGATGCGCACGCCGTCCTTCGTGACGGCCTCCTGGCCCGAGAGCTCGCGCAGCGCGGCGCGCGAGCGGCGGCTGCGCTCCTGCAGGCGGCTGTACTCCTCGAGCGTCCGCGCATCCGGGCGCACGATGACCATGCCGGCGTTGCCGTCGACGATCAGCGTGTCGCCTTCCTCGACGTTGGCCGCCAGGTGCTGGCAGCCCACGACGGCGGGCAGGCCCAGCGCGCGCGCCACGATCGACGTGTGGCTGGTGCGGCCGCCCAGGTCGGTGGCCAGCGCGGTGACCTTGCTGCGGTCCATCGCCGCGGCCTGGCTGGGGGTCAGCTCGTGGGCCACGATGACCGCGGGCTCCTCCAGCTGCGCCAGGCGGCTGGTCTGCTCGCCCATCAGCTGGCCCAGCACGCGGCGTTCCAGGTCGATGATGTCGTTGGCCTTCTGCTCGAAGACCTCGTTGCCCATGCGGCGGAACTGGTCCACCAGCTGGCGGAACTGGTCGGCGACGGCCTGCTCGGCGGTGACGAAGGTGCCGCCGATGCGGCGCTCGATGGCGGCCAGCAGCGCCTTGTCGCGCAGCAGGCCGGCGTGGAACTCGAAGATCTTGGCGGGCTCGGTGCCCAGCTCGCGGCGCGTGCGCTCGCTCAGCTCGGCGATCTGCGCCCCGGCGGCGCGCAGTGCCACGTGCAGCCGTTCCAGCTGCTGCGGGACCTCGGATTCCTGGATGGTGCGGTGCGGGACGACCTGCTCGGCGGTGCCGACGAGGAAGGCCCTGCCCACGACGATGCCGTGGCTGACGGCGATGCCCTTGATGCGCTGCATGACGAGACCTTTGGCGTGGCGCCCGGGTCGGCGTGGCGCGCGACGTGCGCGTCAGGCCGGGCGGAGCGGTGCCGGTGAAGCGGGGGAGGGTATCGGAAAGGTGGAGGGGCGCCATGAGCGGAGGGCGCACGTCGGACCACGGGGGATTTCCCTGGAGCGGGCATCTTCGGATCGGCGCTCCTGATGGGCCGTCCGCTCGGGTTTTCTCGGTCAAGCGGCCGTTCTGAAGCCGCCGACGAGAAAATCGAGATTCCCGGCCGGGATTCGGTCATGCAGGCGCTGCTCGTGCGACTTACACGGTGGCGCCGCGCGTGCGGCACCGTGTGAGTCACCGTCACTTTCGGAGGACCCTGTTCGATGATCCCGATCGCCTGCCTTCTTGCTTCATCGCTGCTCGTGGCGGTGCCGCCTCGTTCGGAGACACTCGCGATGGGTGTGCTCGTCGGCGTCGTCGACGCCGCGCATCCCGAGCCGCTGGGCACGATGTGGATCAACCGCACCACCTGGAACCGGCTGCGCAAGGAGGCCGGCGTCTCGCCCCAGTGCGACAACCCCGGCCTCGGACTTGTGGTGGTTGCGGGCCCCGGTGCAGTCGAATGGGGCATGAAGCCGGGTGGCGAGGTCACCCTGCAGATGCTGGAAGGCGGCTTGATCCCGGTGCCGCTGAGCATCCTGCCGGACGAGAGCTGGTTCCTCCGCGGACTGCGCCCGGGCGGGAACCCGTGTCCTTCCGGCGGCCCGCACCCAACGCCTGGAGCGCCCGGGCCGCAGCCTTGAGCAGGTCGCCACCGCGACGTGCGCTCGAAACGACCGAGGGCGTCCGCGTGTGTGCGGACGCCCTCGGTGTTCATGATTCGATCGGCTGTCGAAACTTCCTGCTCAGCCCTTCTTGTCCTCGTTCACCTCGTACTCGGCGTCGATGACGTCGTCCTTCTTCGCGCCGCCGCCGGTGCCGGCGGAGGCGCCCGCCGCGCCTTGCGCGCCCGCAGCCTGGGCCTGCTGGGCCGCCTGCTGCAGCTCGCCGGCCGCGTTGGTGAGGTTGGTGAGCGCGGCCTCGATGGCCGACTGGTCGTCGCCCTTCAGCTTGTCCTCCAGGTTGCTCACGGCGCCCTCGATCTTGGTGCGCGCGTCGGCGGGGCAGTTGGTGCCCAGCTCCTCGAGCTGCTTCTTCACCTGGTAGGCCACCTGCTCGGCACGGTTCTTCGTGTCGATCAGCTCGCGGCGCTTCTTGTCCTCGGCCTCGTGGGCCTCGGCGTCCTTGCGCATGCGCTCGACCTCGTCCTTCGAGAGGCCGCTCGAGCCGGTGATCTTGATCTCCTGCTTCTTGCCGGTCGCCTTGTCGGTGGCCGTCACGTTCAGGATGCCGTTGGCGTCGAGCGCGAACTCGACCTCGACCTGCGGCACGCCGCGCGGGGCCGGCGCGATGCCCGTCAGGTCGAAGCGGCCCAGCGTGCGGTTGTCCGCCGCCATCGGGCGCTCGCCCTGCAGGACCACGATGGTCACCGCGTTCTGGTTGTCGGCCGCCGTCGAGAAGACCTCCTTCTTCGAGGACGGGATGGTCGTGTTGCGCTCGATCAGGCGCGTCATCACGCCGCCGAGCGTCTCGACGCCCAGCGAGAGCGGGGTGACGTCGAGCAGCACGACTCCCTTGACGTCGCCCTGGAGCACGCCGCCCTGGATGGCCGCGCCGATGGCGACGACCTCGTCGGGGTTGATGCTCTTGTCCAGGTTGTCCGTCTGGAAAATCTTCTTCGCCAGCTCCTGCACCTTCGGGATGCGGATCGAGCCGCCGACCATGACGACCTCGGCGACGTCGCTGGGCTTGAGCTTCGCGTCGGCCAGGGCCTTCTCGCACGGCGCGGCCAGGCGCTCGAAGAGGTCCTTGCAGAGCTCCTCGAACTTGGCGCGGCTGATCGTCACCTGCAGGTGCTTCGGGCCGCTCTGGTCGGCCGTGATGAAGGGCAGGTTGACCGTGGTCTCGACCTGCGTCGAGAGCTCGATCTTCGCCTTCTCGGCGGCTTCCTTCAGGCGCTGCAGGGCCATCGGGTCCTTGCGGACGTCGATGCCTTCCTTCTTGCGGAAGTCCTCGGCGATGAAGTCGATCAGGCGCTGGTCGAAGTCGTCGCCGCCGAGGTGGCCGTCGCCGTTGCTGGCGAGCACCTCGAAGACGCCGTCACCCACATCGAGCACCGAGATGTCGAACGTACCGCCGCCGAGATCGAAGACCGCGATGCGGGCGTTCTTCTTCTTCTCGAGGCCGTAGGCGAGTGCTGCAGCGGTCGGTTCATTGATGATGCGCTCGACCTTCAGGCCGGCGATCTCGCCTGCATCCTTGGTCGCCTGCCGCTGGCTGTCGTTGAAGTAGGCCGGCACGGTGATGACCGCGCGCTCGACCTTCTCGCCGAGGTAG